>NZ_JADPKF010000081.1:0-111734 GCF_023073815.1 Bradyrhizobium sp. 157
ACACGGGTCATGAACATCGTCGGAGCCAAGCCGCTGATGGCTGCAATCGCAGCCTGAGACTGAACCGATCCTGGCCTCTCATCGACTTCCCTAGGAAGGACGTTTTTACACAACCAAGACCCAGAACGGACCTGACGCGTCGGCGCAGTCCGTCGAGCAAGTCGCGTAATTAAGTAGGAACGTACGTCAACCTAATCACGTCCTCGCCAATCAGATCGCTGGTCACAAGGCGGAGCGGCGGCCGGGGGCCTGCGAAGAATGGCTTGCCGCGACCAAGTACGACTGGATGGAGGTAGAGTCGATACTCATCAATAAAACCAAGGTCGGTTAGGCTTCGTGCTAGGTCTGGTCCGGAAACGTCAATCTCCCCAACGAGCTGAGCCTTCAGCCCACGTATCACCGCCTCGAAGTCATCCTCGACAAGAGTGGCGTTGGGGCCGACTGACTTCAACGAGCGCGACACGACCCACTTCGGTTGGCACCGCCACGCCGCCGCGAAGTCGCGTTCCTCCGGGGTCCACTCGGGATGGTCTTCGTCCCAATAGCGCATGACCTCGTACATGCGGCGGCCGTACACACTGCCCGTCAGGCCGCGCACTTGCTCAATGAAGTGACGAAAGAGCGCGGGACCTGGCGCAAATTCCTGATGGTCGACGTAGCCGTCCAGAGACTGGTTCATTCCAAAGACTAGCTTCGCCATGCTACAAAATCTCCACCCTAGAGGCTCTTCAGAATAGCTTGAGCCGACGTTGTACAGAAGTGAGATTGGACACAATTTGCGCGCCGCTTTACCGGTGCAACCAATAACCAGACGTCAGCTTTTTGGCACGTCGCGGACATGCGGAGATCAGCGCGCAATGTCCGCTTTCAGCGGCAAAGCGGACGTTTTGCCGGTCGCAAGTAATCCAGATTGTGGTTGAACTTGTCTCAGTTTCTCGCCACCGCGCGGGGCGGATTCTTGCCAAGCGCTGCCGCCATCGCCGAGATCAGCGGCCTCATGAAGAAAGCATCCTCCGCCGGATAGATATCGGTACGCAGGCCGTGAGATTTGAGTTCATCCGAAACCGCCGGTCCGACGGAAGCGATCGGCGTGCGGTCGAGCCCGTCGCGCAGCCGGTCCTCGCAGCCTCGCGCGCGGGCGACCTCCATCAGGCGGCGGATCTGGCCGAGATTGGTCAGCGCGATCGCATCGACGCGGCCTTCCGCCATCTCGTCGATCGCGGTGATGATGTTGGCATCCGCGGCCTGCGCATCGTAGACGTAAGGCAGCACGGTATCGACTTCTGCCCCCTGCGCCTTGATCGCGCCGATGAGGACGCTGTGATCCTTGTCCGGATAAAGCTGCAGGCCGAGGCGATGACCGCGGAGATCGAGCCGCGACAGCATCTCGGCGACGCCTTCGGAGGTTGGCTTCTCCGTCGTCATCTGCGGTTCCAGCCCGATTTCGCGCAGCGCCTTGCCCGGCTTGGGGCCACGGGCGAATTTGCGTGCGTTGCCGAGGGCGGCAATGAATTCCTGTTCGACGCCGATGCGCCGGACGACCTTCATCAGCCGGCGCAGGCCTTCGCCCGTCATCAGCACCAGATCGTCGAAGGGCTTTTCGATTGTCCTCCTGATCCAGGCTTCGATCGGCGCCGGGTCCGGCGCGTCGTGGATGGTGAACATCGGACATTGCAGCACGTCGGCGCCCTGCTCGGTGAGCAGGCGGGAAAACTGCGCCTCCTCGCGCGTTTCCAGGATCAGGATGCGGTAACCGTTCAATCTGTCAGCCATGATCTCGCTCCAACGCTTTTGCTTCGCGCTTTGTTCATCCTGACCCCGGTTTCCGGATTGGCGCAAGCGCGTCGGCGGTGATAGAGCAGGGCGCAAATCCCGAGGTTTCACCCTTTCTGCCTGAATTGTAGCCAAGTCCGCCATGCCCGATCATCAATTCGTCCTGACCCTGTCCTGCCCGGATCGCCCCGGCATCGTTTCCGCGGTGTCGACTTTCCTGGCCCATAACGGTCAGAACATTTTGGACGCCCAGCAGTTCGACGACGTCGAGACCGGGAATTTCTTCATGCGGGTGGTATTCACCGCCGCCGATCTCGCGGTCGAACTGCAGGCCTTGCAGACCGGTTTCACCGCGATCGCCGACCGCTTCGGCATGGAGTGGCAGATGCGCGACCGCGCCAATCGCCGCCGGGTGATGCTGCTGGTCTCCAAGTCGGATCATTGCCTGGTCGATATCCTCTATCGCTGGCGCACCCGCGAACTCGAGATGATCCCGACCGCGATCGTTTCCAACCATCCGCGCGAGACGTACAGCTCGCTCGATTTCGGCGAGATCCCGTTCCATTGTTTGCCGGTGACGAAGGAAACCAGGCGCGAGCAGGAAGAGGCGGTCTGGAAACTGATTCAGGAGACTGGGACCGACCTTGTCGTGCTGGCGCGCTACATGCAGATCCTGTCGGACGAGATGTCGGCAAAACTATCGGGGCGCTGTATCAACATCCACCACTCGTTCCTGCCGGGCTTCAAAGGCGCGCGGCCCTACCACCAGGCCCATGAGCGCGGCGTCAAGCTGATCGGCGCCACCGCGCACTACGTCACGCGCGACCTCGACGAAGGTCCGATCATCGACCAGGACGTCGAGCGCATCAGCCATCGCGACACACCGGAAGATCTGTCGCGCAAGGGCCGCGACATCGAACGCCGCGTGCTGGCGCGCGCGATGCGCCATCACCTCGAGGACCGCGTCATCCTTAACGGCCGCAAGACCGTGGTGTTTATGGATTAGCGCGCCGCACCTTGCGAGGCGGGAGCCGGGCTGGCCTCCTTGTCGCGTTCGGAAGCCGGCATTAGGCGTTTGCGCTCGCGCTCCCGCATGTATTCGTCATATTTCGCGGTTCCCGGGCGCGGCGGCGCGTCGGCAGGCAAGCCGCCTGCCCAGGCCGGAATGGCATCGCTGACGCCGGCTGCGACCTTCTCGTTGATGGTCCCACAGCCGCTCAAACCGCAGCCCGCGAGGGCAACGGTGACGATCGTAGCAATATGGCGCGCGCTGGTCGGCATTGGCAGATGACTACAACCTTAACCCTTTAAGGATGATGGATTTAGGGCGCTGCCTTGGGGAACCGGCGAGAACGTTCTTTGTTGACAGGGCCATTTCATTTGTACAATCGTACAAATAAGTGGCAATCGCGGCAGGTTCGAGCAGCGATATCGGATCGTATTAGTACCGTCACGTCCTTTACGGCTATGCGGCTTCTTCGCCGCAACACGCCGATGGTCCGATTGACAAAAGGGCGGCCAGGGACGCCATGTTGCCGCGCTACCCGGCGGAAAAATCTGGGTTATGGTTAGATCAAGGGCCGGGGACTCGGTTCGAGACACAAGGCCGATCAGGGGGAGAGATGCTCATGCCTATTCGTAGTCAAATATTGCTGGCCGCAGGCTCGGTCGCCGCGATGCTGGCGCTTGCGCCGGCCCACGCCCAGGACGTCGTCAAGATCGGCCTGATCCTGCCGATGACCGGCGGCCAGGCATCGACCGGCAAGCAGATCGACAACGCCGTCAAGCTCTACATGCAGCAGAACGGCGATACCGTCGCCGGCAAGAAGATCGAAGTCATCCTGAAGGATGACGCGGCGGTTCCCGACAACACCAAGCGTTTGGCGCAGGAACTGATCGTCAACGAGAAGGTCAATTTCATCGCAGGTTTTGGCGTGACGCCGGCAGCGCTTGCGGCAGCGCCCTTGGCGACGCAGGCGAAGATTCCGCAAATCGTGATGGCAGCGGGCACTTCGATCATCACCGAGCGCTCACCCTATATCGTGCGCACTTCGTTCACGCTGGCGCAGTCCTCCACCATTATCGGTGACTGGGCCGCCAAGAACGGCATCAAGAAGGTCGCAACCCTGACCTCCGACTACGCGCCCGGTAACGACGCCCTAAACTTCTTCAAGCAGAACTTCACCGCCGGTGGCGGCGAGATCGTCGAAGAGGTGAAGGTGCCGCTGCAAAATCCTGATTTTGCTCCGTTCTTGCAGCGCATGAAGGATTCCAAGCCGGACGCCGTGTTCGTGTTCGTGCCGGCAGGCCAAGGCGGCAACTTCATGAAGCAGTATGCCGAACGCGGCCTCGACAAGGCGGGCATCAAGGTGATCGGCCCCGGCGACGTGATGGACGACGACCTGCTCAACGGCATGGGCGACGCCGCGCTTGGCACCGTCACGGCGCATCTCTATTCCGCGGCGCATCCCTCGGCCGCGAACAAGGAATTCGTCGCCGCCTACAAGAAAGCTTTCGGCCAACGCCCGGGTTTCATGGCGGTCGGCGGCTATGACGGCATTCGCCTGATCTACGAGGCGCTGAAGAAGACCGGCGGCAAGACTGACGGCGACGCGCTGATCGCGGCGATGAAGGGCATGAAGTGGGAGAGCCCGCGCGGCCCGATCATGATCGATCCGGAAACCCGCGACATCGTGCAGAACATCTACATCCGCAAAGTCGAGAAGGTCGACGGCGAACTCTACAACGTCGAGTTCGCGACGTTTGAGGCGGTGAAGGATTCGGGCAAGACGAAGAAGTGACGACGAAGTCGTCATCCTCGGAGGGCGCACCTCCCGCCCTCTCCACGTCATGCCCGGGCTTGACCCGGGCATCCACGTCTTTCTTCGCAGCGGGTGGTAAGGAAGACGTGGATGGCCGGGCCAAGCCCGGCCATGACGCCGTAGCAGTCAGTTTCTCTTCAGGCCTTGGCTTAAGTTCGCTTCCATGACCACGCTGTTCACCATCCTGTTCGACGGTGTCGCCTACGGCATGCTGCTGTTCGTGCTCGCCTGCGGGCTGGCGGTGACGCTGGGGCTGATGAATTTCGTTAATCTCGCCCATGGCGCCTTCGCCATGACCGGCGGCTATATCTGCGCGGTGCTGGTCAATAATTCCGGCTGGCCGTTCTTCGCAGCGCTTCCGCTCGCCTTTGTTTCGGCCGCCGCGATAGGCGTGGCGCTGGAGCGCACGCTCTACCGCCACCTTTACACCCGTAGCCATCTCGACCAGGTGCTGTTCACGATCGGCCTCACCTTCATGTCGGTGGCGGCGGTCGATTACATCATGGGATCGTCGCGGATCTTCATCAAGCTGCCGGCGGCGCTCGAAGGGCAGTTCGATTTCTTTGGCGTGGGCATCGGCCGCTACCGGCTGATGATCATCGTGATCTGCGGCCTGCTTACTGTGGCGCTGCAATTGGTCCTGGCGAAAACCCGCTTCGGCAGCCGCCTGCGCGCGGCGGTTGACGATCCGCGCGCCGCCAGCGGCCTCGGCATCAACGTGCCCCAGGTGTTCGCCTTCACTTTCGCGTTTGGTTGTGGCCTTGCAGGCCTCGGCGGCGCGCTGAGCGCCGAGATCCTCGGGCTCGATCCGTATTTCCCGCTAAAATTCATGATCTACTTTTTGATCGTGGTCACCGTCGGCGGCTCCTCCAGCATCACCGGGCCCTTCCTGGCGTCGCTTTTGCTCGGCATCGGCGACGTCGCCGGAAAATATTACGTGCCGAAGATGGGGCCGTTCGTCATCTACACCATCATGATCGTTATCCTGATCTGGCGTCCGAACGGCCTGTTCGGCCGCGCCGCCGCGCGTTGAGTCTCCGATGATCGCAATTTCCGACGTTTCATCCCATGACATCGCCCGCGCTCGCTGGCGCCCGGCCGAGATCGCGTTCTGGATTCTTGTCTTGTCCTGCGCGTTCCTGTTTCCGTCCCGTTATCTGATCATGACCGATATTTTGCGGCTGGCGTTGTTCACGCTGTCGCTCGATCTGATCCTCGGCTACGCCGGCATTGTCTCGCTGGGGCACGCCGCGTTCTTTGGCGTGGGCGCCTATTCGGCGGGCTTGCTGGCCCTGCATGGCATCATCAACGAGCCGGTGATCGCACTGGTGGTCGCCGGTCTCGTCGCCATGATACTCGGCTTCCTGACCAGCTTCCTTGTCATCCGCGGTGTTGACCTGACGCGGCTCATGGTGACGCTCGGCATCGCGCTGTTGCTCGAAGCTCTGGCGGAACGGTTCTCCAATATCACCGGCGGCACCGACGGGCTGCATGGCATCGAGATGCAGCCGATCCTCGGCCTGTTCGCGTTCGACATGTTCGGCAAGACCGGCTTCTTCTATTCGCTGATCGTGCTGTTCCTGCTGTTTCTGTTAGCGCGGCGGATCGTGAATTCGCCGTTCGGTCTGTCGCTGCGCGCGATCAAGAACAATCCGCTGCGGGCGTCGGCCATCGGCGTGCCGGTCAACCAGCGCCTGATCGCGATCTATACGATTGCCGCGTTCTACGCCGGCATTGCCGGGGCGCTGTTCACCCAGACCACGGCGCTGGCCTCGCTCGACGTGTTCGCGTTCGAACGCTCAGCCGACCTGATGCTGGTGCTGGTGATCGGCGGCACCGGCTATCTCTATGGCGGGCTGATCGGCGCCGTCGTGTTTAAGATGCTGCAGGAACTGTTTCAGACCATCACGCCGCAATACTGGATGTTCTGGATCGGTCTTGTCCTGGTCGTGATGGTGTTGGTCGGCCGCGAGCGCATCCATCGCTGGGTGCTTTGGGGGCCGAACCTCATCATCCGCCAGGTCTTCGGACGCAAGGCCGTCGTTGCCGTTCCCGAGAGCGACGCGCCATGACGATCGCGCTGGAAACCAGGGGACTGGAAAAATCCTTCGGCGGCTTGCGGGTCACCCATGACCTGTCGCTGAAGGTGGAGCAGGGCGCCCGTCATGCCCTGATCGGGCCGAACGGCGCCGGCAAGACCACCGTCATCAATCTTCTGACCGGCGTGCTGAAGTCCAATGCCGGGCGGATCCTGCTCGAGGGTCATGACATCACCGATCTGCCGGTCCACAAGCGGGTGCTGCGCGGGCTCTCACGCACCTTCCAGATCAACCAGCTCTATGCCGACCTGACCCCGCTGGAAACCGTCGGGCTAGCGGTGTCCGAACGGCTCGGCCGCGGCGGCGACTGGTGGCGCCGGATGGGCACGCGCGATGACGTCAATCGCGACGTCGCGGAAACGCTCGCACGTTTTCATCTCCTCGACGTGATGAACGAGCGCACAGCGACGCTGCCCTATGGCAAGCAGCGCCTGCTCGAGATCGCGGTCGCGATCGCGACCAAACCGCGCGTGCTGCTGCTCGACGAGCCGGCGGCCGGCGTGCCCGAGAGCGAGCGTCACGATATTCTGGCGGCGGTCGCTGCCCTGCCGCGCGACGTCACGGTGCTCTTGATCGAGCACGACATGGACCTGGTGTTCTCGTTCGCTGACCGTATTTCGGTGCTGGTCAACGGCGCCATGCTGGTGGAGGGACCGCCGGACGAAGTGGCGCGGGATCCGCAAGTGAAGGCGGTTTATCTCGGCGAGGCGGCCCATGCCTGAGCTTCTCGCCATCGATGCCTTGCGCGCCGGCTACGGCGAAGCCGTGGTGTTGCCTTCGCTGTCGCTGTCGCTGGGCGAGGGGCAGGTGCTGGCGCTATTGGGGCGCAACGGCACCGGCAAGACCACGCTGATCAATTCGATCGTCGGTATTACCCGCCGTTTCGGCGGAACCATTGCGCTCGGCGGGCTTGATATCACCGCGATGCGCCCGGACCAACGGGCGCGGGCCGGGATCGGCTGGGTGCCGCAGGAACGCAATATCTTCCGTTCGCTGACGGTCGAGGAAAATATGACCGCGGTGGCCCAGCCTGGTCCGTGGACGGTGGACAAGGTCTATGAGATGTTTCCGCGGCTCAAGGAGCGCCGCAGCAATTTCGGCAACCAGCTCTCCGGCGGCGAGCAGCAGATGCTGGCGATCGGCCGCGCGCTGACCCTCAATCCCAAGGTGCTGCTGCTGGACGAGCCGACCGAGGGGCTGGCGCCGATCATCGTTGAAGAACTCTTAAGGGCGCTCGGCACCATCACCCGGGCCGGCGGCATCTGCTCTGTTATCGTCGAGCAGAATGCGCAAAAGATTCTGGGGCTGGCCGATCGGGTTGTGATATTGGAACGCGGCGCGATCGTGCATGATGCGGCAAGCCACGCGTTGAAGGCCGATCCCGCGGTGCTTGAACGCTATCTCGGCGTCGCCGGAGCCGCCGCGCACTAGAATATGGGAGTTGAGACCATGCAGAGAACAAAGCCCCCGTTCCGCGCCGACGAGGTCGGCAGTCTGTTGCGGCCGCCGCGCATCAAGGAGGCGCGCGCCAAGTTGGAGAAGGGCGAGATCACGGCGGAGGACCTGCGCAAGGCCGAAGACCTCGAGATCGAAAAGGTCGTGCACAAGCAGGCCTCTATCGGGCTGAAGCTCGCTACCGATGGCGAGTTCCGGCGCTCCTGGTGGCATTTCGATTTCCTCGCCAAGCTCACCGGCTGCGAATTGTTCCACCCAGAGACGGGCATCCAGTTCGCCGGGGTAGAGACGAGGCATGACGCCGTCCGCGTGATCGGCAAGCTCGACTTCCCGGACAACCATCCGATGCTGGATCACTTCCGCTTCCTGAAGAAGCATGCTGACAGAGCGCATGTTACTCCAAAGATGACGATCCCGTCGCCGGCCGTGCTGCATTTCCGCGGCGGCCGCAAGTCGATCTCGAAGGAGGTCTATCCTGATCTGGAGGAGTTCTTCCTCGATCTCGGCAGGACCTATCGCAAGGCGGTGAAGGCGTTCTACGACGCCGGCTGCCGCTACCTGCAGTTCGACGACACCGTGTGGGCCTATCTCTGCTCGCAGGACGAATTGCAGAAGGCGCGCGATCGCGGCGACAACCCCGACGGCCTGCAGGAAATCTACGCACGGGTGATCAACTACGCGCTGGCCGAGCGGCCCGCCGACATGGTGATCACCACCCATGTCTGCCGCGGCAATTTCCGCTCGACCTGGATTTCGTCCGGCGGCTACGAGCCGGTCGCCGAGACCATGCTGGCCGGCACCAATTACGACGGCTATTTCCTCGAATATGATTCCGATCGCGCCGGCGGCTTCGAGCCGCTGCGTTACCTGCCGAAGGGCAACAAGGTCGTGGTGGTCGGCGTCATCACCTCCAAGTTCGGCGAACTCGAGAAGAAGGACGACATCAAGCGTCGCCTCGAGGAGGCCGCCAAGTTCGCCCCGCTCGACCAGCTCGCGGTGTCGCCGCAATGCGGCTTTGCTTCCACCGAGGAAGGCAACATCCTCTCCGAGGAGGAGCAGTGGGCGAAGTTGAGCCTCGTGGTGGAAGTGGCCAACGAGGTGTGGGGGAGGTAGGTCTCTCAGCGTCATTGCGAGCCAACGGGTCGCGCGAATGCGCGCCCGATGACAGGCTCCGCGAAGCAATCCATCTCTCCGCACACGCTGACGGATGGATTGCTTCGCTTCGCTCGCAATGACGGGGGGTGAGTGCGGCGCAAGCGCCGTCATTTCTCCACTAGATCAGCCTCGCCGAGCAGCGGCGAGTTGTTGCGGGAACCGGGTTCAAGGACAGCCCGGTCTATCCTGACCGCAAAGCCGGGGGTATTTCCTTCGGTGGGCAGAAGGTGGTAGGATAGACTGGCCACTTGGCGCTGCCCACCGAAGTTTCCCAATTCCCGCGCGATGAAAAACGACCAAATCCTTAGCCAGATCACCGAATTCTGCCGCCAGGCCGATATGGCGGAGACGACGTTCGGACGCCGGGTCGTCAATGACGGCAAGCTGGTGCATCGGCTGCGCGAGGGCAAGCGCATTACCATCGACACGCTCGATCGGATCCAGGCCTATATCGCGGCGTCCACCGGCGGGCTGCCGCCGCCGCGCGGCCTTGAAGTGCCGCCGGAAAAGCGCGATCCCCGCGGCAATTTCCGCTTCTTCGAGAACCGGCAGAAATACCTGCTGTTCGTCCATACTTGCAGCGAAAAGCGGGTGATTGCCGAGCGGGTGGCGCTGGAGCTCTCCAGCCTGCATCCGCGCCCGCCGGCGCTTCGGGTATTCGACGCCGGCGTCGGCGACGGCACCGTGCTCGCGCGGGTGTTGCGCTCGATGCACGGCCGTTTTCCCCATATGCCGTTCTATATCGCCGGCAAGGAGTTGAGCCTGGAGGACGTCCGGCTGACGCTCGACAAGGTGCCGGACCGGCTGTTCGAGCACCCGGCGACTGTCATCGTGCTGACCAATATGCATTACGCCGAGGCGCCCTGGCTGACGCCGGCGTCTCCTGCCGCCGCGGCGGGCATGATCTGGCACGAGGTCGCCCTGCGGGGGGGCTCGTCGGGGGAGTTCGAGGCCCAGATTGCAGAACTTGGGCCGTTTCTGGAGCAAAACTGGCGGGCAAATATCAGCCCCAAATCGGGCATGCCGATCTATGAACGCCCGGTGGCGCTGGTCGTGTACCGGGAGGACCACCGGTTCCTGCTTGATTCGATCATCCCACGGGCCGGCCGGACCGAGGCCAATTTCGATCTTGTGATCGCTTCCCAACCTTATCGGGCCAAATCCTCTGTGAATTTCCGCGCCAAGCGGATCATTGCGCCGCTGGCCCGGAGCTTGCGGGCAGGGGGCCGTTTGATCGGAATTCACTCCCACGGGCAGGATCCGGGGCTGGAAATCATCCAGTCGGTCTGGCCGGGAGAAAATCCTTTCGCCGTGAGCCGCCATGAGCTATTGCGCGCGGTGAAATACGAGCTGGGGTCGGCCGGGCGGGACCTTAACTTTAATGCCTACGCCGATAACCGTTCCATCTTCCGTTATGATATGGAAGCGCTGCCCAACGAGGTCACCGGCTCGATCGGAACCTCGACGGCCTTTGCAGCGTGGAATGCGGCGGTGTATGTCGCCCAGATCGAAGACGACCGGTTGGCGGAAATGACTGAAAACAGCCGAGCCCTCGATGCCACCAGAGAGGTTCTGCGCAAGCATAATGGGCTTTGGTTTTACGACGAATCCTACGTCATTTCGCGGCGGCGCGACTGACATTCCGGGATACACGACACACACAGCCGCCGGCATCCGGCGGGAACAAGGGGTTGTTTGATGCGCGCGTCCTATCTCTTCACCAGCGAGTCGGTTTCCGAGGGTCATCCGGACAAGGTTTGCGATCGAATCTCGGACGAGATCGTCGACCTGTTCTACCGGGAAGGCCCGAAGGCGGGCATCGACCCATGGCAGATCCGCGCGGCCTGCGAAACGCTTGCCACCACCAACAAGGTCGTCATCGCTGGCGAAACGCGCGGTCCGAGCTCGGTGACGAATGACCAGATCGAGAGCGTTGTTCGCGAGGCGATCAAGGACATCGGCTACGAGCAGGAAGGCTTCCATTGGGAGAAAGCCGACATCGAGATTCTGCTGCATCCGCAGTCGGCCGACATCGCCCAGGGCGTCGATGCCAAGCAGCCCAGCAACCAGGAAGAGGGCGCGGGCGACCAGGGCATCATGTTCGGTTACGCCACCAACGAGACGCCCGACCTGATGCCGGCGCCGATCTTCTACGCCCACAAGATCCTGCGGCTGATTTCCGAAGCGCGCCACGCCGGTCGCGAGAAGGTGCTCGGTCCGGACTCCAAGAGCCAGGTCACCGTGCAGTACGAGAACGGTAAGCCGGTCGGCGTGCGCGAGATCGTGGTCTCGCACCAGCACCTGGTCGAGGACCTCACCTCCAGTCAGATTCGTGACATCGTCGAGCCCTATGTCCGCGAAGCGCTGCCGAAGGAATGGATCAACGGCAAGACCATCTGGCACATCAACCCGACCGGAAAATTCTACATCGGCGGCCCCGATGGCGATTCCGGTCTCACCGGCCGAAAGATCATCGTCGATACCTATGGCGGCGCAGCCCCGCATGGCGGCGGCGCCTTCTCCGGCAAGGATCCGACCAAGGTCGACCGTTCGGCGGCCTATGCCGCGCGCTATGTCGCCAAGAATATCGTCGCCGCCGGTCTCGCTGATCGCTGCACGCTGCAGCTCGCTTACGCGATCGGTGTGGCGCGTCCGCTGTCGATCTATATCGATACCCATGGCACCGGAAAAGTGCCGGAGGACCAGCTCGAGAAGGCGGCCGCGAAGGCGATGGATTTGACGCCGCGCGGCATCCGCACCCATCTCGATCTCAATCGCCCGATCTACGCCCGTACCGCGGCCTACGGCCATTTCGGCCGCACGCCCGACAATGAAGGCGGCTTCTCCTGGGAGAAGACCGATCTGGTCGAACCGCTCAAGCGCGCAGTTTAGTTTTAACGACGTCATTCCGGGGCACCGCGATAGCGGTGAACCCGGAATCTTTTTCCATGATTTCGAGATTCCGGGTTCGTGGCTCACGCGCGCCCCGGAATGACGAGTTCAACAAAGGGAAACTCCCCATGACCACCGCCGCCGCCAAGAAGCCCGCCTTCACCGACTACATCGTCAAGGACATTTCGCTCGCCGAATTCGGCCGCAAGGAGATCTCGCTGGCCGAGACCGAAATGCCGGGCCTGATGGCGACGCGCGAGGAATACGGTCCGAAGCAGCCGTTGAAGGGCGCCCGCATCGCCGGCTCCCTGCACATGACGATCCAGACCGCAGTGCTGATCGAGACGCTGGCCGCACTCGGCGCCGACATCCGCTGGGTGTCCTGCAACATCTATTCGACGCAGGACCACGCAGCCGCCGCGATCGCCGCCGCCGGCATTCCGGTGTTTGCGGTGAAAGGCGAGACGCTCGCCGAATATTGGGACTACACCGCAAAGCTGTTCGACTGGCACGGCGGCGGCACGCCCAACATGATCCTCGACGACGGCGGCGACGCCACCATGCTGGTGCATGCCGGCTACCGGGCCGAGCAGGGCGATACCGTTTTCCTCGACAAGCCGACTTCGGAGGAAGAGGAAATCTTCTATGCGCTCGTCAAGCGCCTCCTGAAGGAGAAGCCGAAGGGCTACTTCGCCGAGATCGCCAAGAACATCAAGGGCGTCTCGGAGGAGACCACCACGGGCGTGCACCGCCTCTACGACATGGCGAACAAGGGTACGCTGTTGTTCCCCGCCATCAACGTCAATGACAGCGTGACGAAATCGAAATTCGACAATCTCTATGGCTGTCGTGAATCGCTGGTCGACGGCATCCGCCGCGGCACCGACGTCATGATGTCCGGCAAGACCGCGATGGTCGCGGGCTTCGGCGACGTCGGCAAGGGTTCGGCCGCCTCGCTGCGCCAGGCCGGCTGCCGCGTCATGGTTTCCGAAGTCGATCCGATCTGCGCGCTGCAGGCAGCGATGGAAGGCTATGAAGTCACGACCATGGAAGACGCCGCACCCCGCGCCGACATCTTCGTCACCGCGACCGGCAACAAGGACATCATCACCATCGACCATATGCGCGCGATGAAGGATCGCGCCATCGTCTGCAACATCGGTCACTTCGATAATGAGATCCAGATCGCCGGCTTGCGTAACCTGAAGTGGACCAACATCAAGCCGCAGGTCGATGAGATCGAATTCCCCGACAAGCACCGCATTATCCTGTTGTCGGAAGGCCGCCTCGTAAACCTCGGCAATGCGATGGGCCACCCGTCTTTCGTGATGTCGGCGTCCTTCACAAACCAGACGCTGGCGCAGATCGAACTGTTCGCCAACAACAAGGACGGCAAGTACCAGAAGAAGGTCTACGTGCTGCCGAAGACGCTGGACGAGAAGGTGGCCCGCCTGCATCTCGCCAAGATCGGCGTCAAGCTGACCGAGCTGCGCAAGGACCAGGCCGACTATATCGGCGTCAAGCCGGAAGGCCCGTACAAGTCGGATCATTACCGGTATTGATTGCCGTCGATCAGACCTCTTAAAGCCCTCGGCCCCGGAATTCCGGGGCCGTTTTATTTCAGATGTGTGAACTGGATTACACGCAAGCCGTTGTTTTGAGAGTACGTGCATTTCATAGTTGTAAATTCTGAGGTTGTGTTCGTAAGTCCTGGCTGGAGGACTAAGATGTCGAACCTTAAGGAAGTTTGGCCTTTGGCCTTTGTTCTTGCGGCCGCGTCCAGTTCGGGGCACGCGGATGCGCCGATTGACACAAATCCGGCAGCGTTTTTCCGATCTGGCAGCCTTGCAGATACGTTGCGCAGCAATCCGGGTGCGTCTGGCGGTGCAGAGAGCCATGCGGAACCGAGCCGGATCCAGTTGTCGCAATGGTCCAATTTCTTCAACTGCTTTAGTGGGGTTTGGCGAAGGTGTTGAGCTATGTGGCAACCCGTCCTCATTGTGCTGCAACCCACGCCCTTCTGTAACATCAGTTGTGACTACTGCTATCTGCGCGGCCGGGATAATCGATCGGTCATGAGCGCCGAAGTGCTGAGCGCTATCCGCGACAAGGTCTTTCCGCAAATTTCCCCAGACGCCGCGCCTGCCATCATCTGGCATGCTGGCGAGCCGACGGTTGTTCCTGTTTCTTGGTACCGTCAGGCATACTCCGAACTGCGCCGGACCGCGCCGCGAGATGCGAGCTTCACGGTCCAGTCCAACGGAATTGCGCTGGGACGGGACTGGATTCCGTTCCTGAAGGAAACCGGGACCCAGATCGGGTTGTCGATAGATGGGCCGCAAGCGTTTCACGATTCGCGCAGGAAGACCAAACGCGGCAAAGGGACCTGGTCGCTCGTCATGCAAACGCTGCGTGAGCTGCATGCCGCGCGCATCCATCCGAAGGTGGTCACCGTTCTCCATCCGCTTTCGGTGCACGCGGTCGACGAATATTTCCAATTCTATCGCGATAACGGCATTACCCACGTGTCCTTCTCGATCGACGAGGCGGAAGGCTGTCATGCGTCTAGTTCGTTCAACGGAAAGGATCAGGGGCAGGGGATCGCTGAATTCCTGTTTGGCTTGCTCAAGCGCGCCTACGCCGAACAGTATCCGCTCCACATCAAGGAGGTCGAACGGATTGCCAGTATCCTTGCCGGCGGTGAGCTGCACAATGAGCAGATCGATGCCTGGCAGGTGCTGGTCGTCGCGGCAAACGGCGATGTGACGACGTTCTCGCCGGAGTTCATGGAAGTGCGGTCGCCGGCACATCGCAATTTCAATTTCGGAAACATTCTGACTGATGATTTCGATCGGATTTTCGCCAGCACCCTCGTAGCCCGCACCCAGGCGGAAATCCGCAAGGGCGTTGATCTCTGTCGGGCGCGTTGTCGATACTTTGCGGTTTGCGGCGGCGGTGCTCCCTCGAACAAGATGCAGGAAAACGGTTCGCTTGAGTCGGCCGAGACCGAGTTCTGCAGGTTGTCTGTCCAACCGGCGGCGGAGGCTTTCCGCAAATTTGTTCATTGGGCGCGTCAGAGGCCTGAGGATCATTTTATTTCCAGCCCGAGATTCTTTGCAGAGCAGCACGCCTAGCCGAAAGTTATTTCGATGGAGGGCTACGATGACGCAATTGCCCGGCTTTTCTTTCAACCTTGTGCGAATGGACGCAATATGTCCCGATCATTCAGCAGGTCACCGGACCGCAGATTGCGGCGTTCCTGTTCGGCGTCCTCGTCGTCGTTGTTTTCTCGACTGATCATTACAAGGTCCCCACTTACGCCAAAACGACAATCGGTGAATTCATCGAGCTTGCTCCGGAGTCGTTGACCTCTCATTCGAGATACATGAAGGGTTTGGGAATCTATATTGCTCTGATGCTGGGTTTCTATTTCATTCTGCTGGCGATCGGCCCGACCGCGATTGCGCCAATCCTGTCCTACTTTCCCGGCAGTTCGGACACCAAGATCGATAATTCGGTTTGGCCACTTGCGGCGACCTCCATCATCACCTTGATTGGAAGCCGGGACGACAACAAATATCTCGGCCGCATGGAAGGGTGGCTGCGATCGATTGCCCATGAAGCAGCCTATATTCCTTATGCCGTGACCAACCTCTCGGTCGCTCTCGACGGGAGCTTTCCCCTTGCGGATGAAGAGCTGCGGGCTGCGGGGGAGCTCTCCCCGGCAACGCTGAGCCTGGTGCAAGACAATCCGGAGGGCTCCAGGCAGAATTGGATTCGCGCCAAGTTTCTCTATTCGCGGCTGGAATTGCTGCGTGATCGCGATGATCAGTTCAAGCCGGTGATGAGGCAACCGGAGAACGAGCGCGCGTTTAGCTTCGTGCGCGACCAACGTGACGCGCTGGCCAAGGAACTGGATCGTGGCGACCCCGATGAAGGCACGACGCGGAAGATCGACGCGTTCAAGAATGCGCTCGCGGTATTCCTCGCGTCGATCCTGTGGCGCGCCTGCGAAAACGAAACGGCCGTCAATGCCAAGCTGAGGTCGCTCAGACTCAATGTCAGCACACCCGCGCCACGGTCGCCCGCTACATTCATGTTTCACCTGATGTTCTATCTGGGCGCAACGGCATCGGTCTTCCTCGTCGCGCTGAAAATCCGGTCGATGCAGTTTCATGATGAGTCGGTTGAGCAGAAATGGCACCTCACGCTGGCCTTCCTCGTATTTCTGCTCGCCGCATTTTTCGTTAATCGCTGGCGCGAGAAGGAACTCGCCAGTGGCGACTGGAAATACAGTTCGGATGTCATCATTCGCTGCACGATTGTTACCACGATTGTCGTTACACTTATTTCGTCGCTGGTGGCATTTGCTGTTCACCAGGGCGGAAGCGGGCGGTTCTACGCGATGCTTCTGATGGCGTTCGGCATGGCGCTTCCGTCGACCCTGCTGTTTCAACTGCTGATGCGCTGGGCTGCGACCTCGACGCCGACGAGGGAGGCAGTCGCCGCGAGGGTGGGGTACCGGGCAAATCGGCCCGAGCTGTTCAGGACGGCGCTCTATGCCGGTGGTATCTATTCGGCCATCGCTTTCGTTTTTGCCTTCGTCCTGTACTGGCCATCGGATTATACCATCGTGAACAGCACTCCGCTGCAATACGTCGAATCTGCCATCACCAGCCTCAATAATATCAGCGCCGCGAGTGCAGCGAAAAAGGAGGACGATCGCTGGTTCAACGATACCGCCCCGCACGCGGCCATTCGTGAACTGGACACCAAATTGCACGAGCTGAAATCGAATATTGCCAACCGCACCTACAAGCCCGACCTGCTGGCTGCGATCGTGGCGGAGTGCGACATTATGGGCGACTTGGGAGGCGGTCGACGCCTCTTCAAGCGTGGCTGCGAGCTCAGCGAATATTTGAAGACCATACCGTTCAAGGGCGACGTGCTGCCCAACCTTTATAATCTGCAAGGGCAGATCACGAATCTGAAGCCGAAATTCGCTGCTTTGCACAATTACGTGACGCTCGTTAATGCGGTTCATCGGCAATGGCCGAACGCGCTGCTGGCGAGCTTGATGTGGGCAGTGATGGCTGGCGTCTTCGCCGTCTCGGTGTTGCTCTATCGGCGGCAGGAGTTGTGGGACGGCTTGACGCTGAGAAAGCTGCCGGACTTCGTGCCGAAAGGGCCGCAGGAAAGGGAAGCTTGGCTGCGAGAGCCGCTTTACGACCTTGCCAAGCTTTCGCCGCTCGAAGCGTTGCGATATCCAACGTTCCGGGCGCGGCTGGCGGATAATATGAACGCGCAGCCCAGCAGCCAACCGAGCGTGCCACACTTGCGGACTGTCGCCTGATCTCGATACACGACGAATCGTGAAAGCCGAAGACGCTGGTTTGCCGGTTGCTTTTTCCGTGGTTCGAGCGTTAATCGAGTCATGGAAACGCACACCAACGAGCATTTCGACGTCCTCATTGTCGGTGCGGGCCTTTCCGGCATCGGGGCTGGCTATCACCTGCAGGAGAAATGCCCGGGCAAGAACTACGTGATCCTCGAGGGCCGCGATTGTATCGGCGGCACCTGGGATCTCTTCCGCTATCCCGGCGTCCGCTCCGACTCGGACATGTACACGCTCGGCTATTCGTTTCGGCCGTGGACCGAGGCGAAGGCGATCGCCGACGGGCCGCGGATCCTCAACTATGTGCGCGAGACCGCTGCCGACAACGGCATCGACAAGCACATCCGCTTCCACCACCGCGTCAAACGCGCCTCGTGGTCGTCGCCGGATTCGCACTGGACGGTCGAGGCCGAACGCAGCATTGGCGAGGCCGCGGCGGAGACCGTGCGCTTCACCTGCAATTTCCTGTTCATGTGCTCGGGCTATTACAAATACGAGGAAGGCTATACGCCGGAGTTTTCGGGCACCGCGGATTTCGCCGGCCAGATCGTGCATCCGCAGAAATGGCCCGAAGACCTCGACTACGCGGGCAAGCGCGTGGTGGTGATCGGCTCGGGCGCAACCGCCGTAACGCTGGTGCCGGAAATGGCGAAGACCGCCGCGCACGTCACCATGCTGCAGCGCTCGCCGACGTACGTGGTGGCGCGGCCGGCTGAAGATGCACTTGCCAACAAGCTGCGGAAGAATCTCTCCGCCAAGCTCGCCTATCACCTGATCCGCTGGCGCAACGTGCTGTTCGGCATGTATTTCTTCCAGCTCTGTCGGCGCAAGCCCGACCGCGCCAAGCAGTTGATCCTCGGTGGCGTCAAGATGGCGCTGGGACCGGAATACGACGTCGCTAAGCATTTTACGCCGCGCTATAATCCGTGGGAGCAGCGGCTCTGCCTGGTGCCCGACGGGGATCTGTTCAAGTCGATCCGCGACAAGCGCGCTTCCGTTGTCACCAACGAGATCGACACCTTTACCAAGCGCGGCATCAACCTGAAGGACGGCAGCGAGCTCGAAGCCGACATCATCGTCACCGCGACCGGGCTGGTGCTGCAGGTGCTCGGCGGCCTCGAAGTCAGCGTCGACGGACGCACGGTCGATTTCGCGCGAACGCTGAACTACAAAGGCATGATGTATTCGGATATTCCGAACCTGGCGGCCGCGTTCGGCTACACCAACGCGTCGTGGACGCTGAAATGCGATCTGACCTGCGAATATGTCTGCCGTCTCATCAACTATATGGACCGCAACGGCTACAAGCAGTGCATGCCGCATAATGTCGATCCTGACGTCACCGAGTTGCCGTCGCTCGATTTCTCCTCCGGCTACGTGCAGCGCTCGATTGCGAAACTGCCCAAGCAGGGCTCGAAGCGGCCGTGGCGGCTGTACCAGAACTATGCGCTGGATATCGTCACCCTGCGCTACGGCAAGATCGATGACGGGGTGATGCAGTATTCGTGAGCGGTTCCGCTGCGCGAGGTGCGTCCGGACGCCCCATGCGTTATTTCGCGTATACGTGGCTGAACTCGAATCGTTCAAAGTGCCCTCACGGTTAACGCCGGATTAACCGGCGCCGCGATACGCTGCGTGGCTTGCGGCCCCTGACAGCACGAGGAAGCCCATGGACGCCCAGCGAATTGCCGTCGATGCCCTTGTGACGCTGACTGATTGCGACCGCGAGGCGGCCGCCGCCTTCATCCGCAAATTCTATCTGGCCGGCGTGCGCGACCCGAAGCGATTGACCTTCAAGGGACTGCAGGCGCTGCGGAGCTGACGGCGCCAACGCTGTCATACCCCGCGCATGCGGGGTATCCAGTACGCTGCGGCCTATCGGTTCGATCACTGACGTCTCTGGAATACTGGGTCCCACCCGCCTTCGCGGGTGACGACGACGGAATATGAAGTGACGTTCTCGCGACGCATGGCGTCCGAGCTTTGCATCTTTTCGCCCTTCCGAAACATAGAGGGCGCAGGGAAGACCGGGTGCGCGCCGCACCCGCGGTCTCGTGTGCAAAGTGCGCAAAAGAACACGCACACGAGCATACAGGTACAGCGGGAGCATCCCGGCCTTCCCTGCGCAATGGCTTTACGGCTTACTTCGAGCTCTCCCCGGTGAACGGCTCTATTGCCACCGTCGCCTCCGAGAAGCTTCGCTTCTCTCGGACTTAATGCCAGCACCGCGACATCAGGACCACACGACTTCGCCGTACGCGTCGGGCGCCACCGTCTTGTGCGCCATCAGCGTCCATCGCATCTCGCCGCGCGTTCGTGACGTGGCCAACGCCCCTCATCTGCCGTGAGACGGGCGGAGTTATGCCGATGATTTGCTTTGAAAGTTAAGCGGAATATTTTTGCGCGAAGGGCTGGACAGGTTTTGACTGATTTGCCCGTCGTGCCAGTTTGTCGCAGTCCGCTCATGAAGTTGCGCTTGTGCGCAAAGCAAATCAGCCCGGAACCCCTTGTATGACTGATTAGCGAAGCGTTGTCCGTCTTAGCGCAAAGATGGGCGGGTTACGATGTCGCTAACCCGCCCTACATCGCGAACGAAAAGCCTACGCCATCAACCTACGACGACTTCGCTGATCTGGATGACCGGAGACTGGTCGGTATAGTTCGGGATGTCTGCCATGATCTCCTTAGCATGGGGTCCGAAACCGGCCTGGAACGCCTCGATCGAGTCGCAGAAGATGTGACACATGCCGACATAAGTCGCTGGCGCGCCCGGCGCGCCGCCCGCCAGGCCTTTGTCAACCGTGTAGGACCTGCATGCGTCCCCCATGCGCGCCTTCACGAGCGGCATATGCTTGTCGCGGTAGTAATCGTGATCGAAGCGCCCACCGGGCGTGTTGGGATACATTACACTTACTTTGATCATGGACGTGCCCTCCGATCCGACGTTTGCCGTTATTCTCCGGCAATAGCCGGAATCTGTGTCAGTTTTGCGGATCTTGCAACTGGAAGACGGTGGTCTTTCGCATCATCCTCCCGCCGCTGCGCTCCTCCGCTGATATTCGAGTAGGGGCAGGCCGGCCCAACCCCAATTTGTCGGTATCAACTTCCTCGATGATGATTCCGCGCGCGTTCACGCCATCGCGCGCTTTCAAGCACGGCTTTTCAAATCGCGGTGAGAGCCGTCGCACGGCTATCCGCTTTTGCGGTGCGATACCCAATTGGGTGGAGTGATTTCACGACAAAGAGGATATCACCAATGACCAAGTCTATCCCAACACTCGCCGCCGCGTTTCTGATGACCGCGATCGCAACGCCCGTGTTCGCGCAAGCCGCGATCCAGGAGCCGGGCGCCTTTTCGTTCTACTATCCCAATGCCGATGTGCTCGGCGGCCGGCCGGCATACCGGTCGTTCGATCAATCGAACGCCTATTACAATTCCAATGCGTATTACAACGAGGCTGCGCCCGCGCCGCGACTGCGGCAGAGGCCGGTCACGCCGAGGAATCATCGCAGGGCGCAGTAGCGTGAGCGTGTAGCCTGGACGATCCGTTAGGCGCGCTGCTTCGTTACGCAGCTACTTGCGCCCATCCTCCAGGATCATGGTCGCACCTTTTTCCGCGATCATCGCCGTCGGCGTGTTGGTGTTGCCCGACGTGATCGTCGGCATCACCGATGCGTCGGCGACGCGCAAGCCCGCAAGCCCAAAGAAGCGCAGCCGCTCGTCGACCACCGCCATCGGGTCGCTCGCGGTGCCCATCTTCGCGGTGCCGACGGGATGGAAGATCGTGGTGCCGATATCGCCGGCGGCCTTTGCCAATGATTCATCGTCATCGCCGACGCCGGGGCCGGGCAGGTATTCGACCGGGCGATATCGCTCGAGCCGCTTCTGCTTCATTAGCCGGCGCGTGGTTCTGATAGCATCGGCTGCGACCTGGCGGTCGTCGTCGGTCGAGAGATAATTCGGCGCGATCGACGGCGCTTCGTCAGGCTTTGCCGAGCGGATGCGCACGGTGCCGCGCGAGGTCGGCTGCAGATTGCAGGCGCTCACCGTGATGGCGGGGAAGCGGTGCAGGGGATCGCCGAACTTGTCGAGCGACAGCGGCTGCACGTGAAACTGGATGTTGGCGCGGGCGCGGCGCGGATCTGAGCGCGTGAAGATGCCGAGTTGCGAGGGCGCCATCGTCAGCGGCCCGCGGCGGCGGAAGGCATAGTCGAGCCCCATCATCCCGCGCCGGACCAACGACCAGTAGGTCTCGTTCAGCGTGCGGACGCCCTCGACCTTGTAGATCGCGCGCTGCTGCAGATGGTCCTGCAGATTGCGGCCGACACCCGGTCTGTCGAGCACAACATCGATGCCGAGCGGCGACAGCCAGTCGGCGGGTCCGATGCCAGAGCGGTGCAGCACCTGGGTCGAGCCGATCGATCCCGCGCACAACACGACCTCGCCTTTGGTGCGGGCCTCGATCACCTCATTGCCCTGGATAAAGCGCACACCGACGGCGCGGCCGTTCTCGATGATGAGCCGGTCGACCAGCACGTGCTTTTCCAGCCGCAGATTGGCGCGGTTGAGCACCGGCTTGAGAAAACCGCGCGCGGACGACCAGCGCCGGCCGCGCTTCTGGTTGACGTGGAAATAGCTCACGCCCTCATTGTCGCCGGTGTTGAAATCCGCAATGCGCTTGATGCCCATTTCCTCGGCAGCGTCGCCGACCGCGTCGAGAACCTCCCATGACAGCCGCGGCGCCTCGATCCGCCAGCCGCCGCCAATGCCGTGATGTTCGCTTTCACCGAGGAAATGATCCTCCAGTCGCTTGAACAGCGGCTTTACGTCGTCGTAGGCCCAGCCGGTGAGGCCGAGCTGGCGCCAGTGATCGTAATCGGCTGATTGGCCCCGCATCGAGATCATCGCATTGATGGCGGAGCAGCCGCCGATCACCTTGCCGCGGGGATAGGCGAGGGAGCGGCCGTTCAGGCCGGGCTCCGGCTCGGTTTTGAACATCCAGTCGGAGCGGGGATTGCCTATCGCAAAGAGATAGCCGACGGGGATGTGAAACCAGATCCAGTTGTCGTTGCCGCCGGCCTCCAGGATCAGCACGCGTTTTTTGGGATCGGCCGACAGGCGGTTGGCCATGATGCAGCCGGCGGTACCGGCACCCACCACGATATAATCGAAATCGACTTCAAGCCTTTTCGGCATGCTCAGTTTCCGCCCATCACGCGCCCTCCATGCCTAATAGTCAGACGTGGACGGCTGGTACAAGTCCCGGCCATGGCGCCCCGGGAATGGGCGGCGTCCCCAGCGTCCCCAGCTGTTGGGTGGACCACCCCTTGCATGCTACAGAGGTCTGACGTTCCAATCTGAGGTTCGAGAAATCCCATGCCCATCGTCAACCGCGTCGCCGATCTGCAACCCGATATTCAGGCCTGGCGCCGCGATATCCATCAAAATCCCGAATTGCTGTACGACGTCCACCGCACTGCAGCATTCGTGGCAGACCGCCTGCGCGAATTCGGCTGCGACGAGGTGGCGACAGGCCTTGGCCGCACCGGCGTCGTCGGCGTCATCAAGGGCAAGCAGCCCGGCAGGGGCGAGATCAGGGTGATCGGGCTTCGCGCCGACATGGATGCACTGCCGATCGAAGAGGCAACCAACCTCCCTCATGCTTCCAAGAAGCCGGGCCTGATGCACGCCTGCGGCCATGACGGTCACACTGCGATGCTTTTGGGGGCAGCGCGATATCTCGCCGAGACCAGGAATTTTGCCGGCGAGGCGGTCGTGATTTTTCAGCCGGCCGAGGAGGGCGGGGCAGGCGCCGCCGCCATGATCCAGGACGGGCTGATGGACCGGTTCGGCATCGAGCAGGTCTACGGCATGCACAACGGCCCGGGCATCCCGGTCGGCTCGTTCGCCATCCGGCCTGGTCCGATGATGGCCGCGACCGACTCGATCGATATCAGGATCGAGGGACTCGGCGGCCATGCCGCGCGCCCGAACAAGTGCATTGATTCTGTGCTCGTCGGCTCTCAGCTTATTACCGCGCTACAGTCGATCGTGTCGCGGACCATCGATCCCCTGGAATCCGCGGTGATCTCGATCTGCGAGTTCCATGCCGGCAATGCGCGGAATGTGATCCCGCAGACCGCGGAACTCAGGGGCACCGTGCGGACACTAACGCCGGAAGTGCGCGAAACGGTCGAGAAGCGGGTCCGCGAGGTGTGTGAGGGCGTAGCCAGGATGACCGGCGCGAAGATCGATCTCACTTACGAGCGCGGCTATCCCGTGACTCAAAACCATGCCGAGCAAACCGAATTCGCCATGCAGGTGGCCAAGGAAGTGGCTGGCGCCCAGAACGTTCACGATATGCCGCCGCTGATGGGCGCGGAAGATTTTTCCTACATGCTGGAGGCGCGGCCGGGCGCGTTCATCTTCTGCGGCAACGGCGACAGCGCCGGGCTCCACCACCCCGCCTATGATTTCAACGACGAGGCGATCGTGTATGGCACCTCGTACTGGATCAAGCTGGTCGAGAACAAGCTGGCGGCGTCGTAAGGGCGTACGTCACTTCAACTTCGATCGCACATGAAGTGCGAGGTTACATGAGGGAAGGCCTGTATCTCCAATACAGGCCTTCATTATTTGCCGCTCGTCTCGACTGAGCACAGTCTTGGTCCCGCGCTCAATAGCGCGACGGTACGTACATTTCGGGTGGAATCGGCCCGCGGCTATATTCCGGGTTGCGAACCCGCGGCGGCAGTACCACCGGCTCGCGCTTGATTTCCTGGTAGGGAATTTGTTCGAGCAGATGCGCGATGCAGTTCAGCCGTGCCTTTTTCTTGTCGTCGGCCTCGACGAGGTACCAGGGAGCTTCCGGAATGTGGGTACGCTCCAGCATCGCCTCCTTGGCCTTGGTGTATTGCTCCCAGCGGCTGCGCGATTCCACATCCATCGGGCTGAGCTTCCACTGCTTGAGCGGATCGTGGATCCGCATCATAAAGCGCAAATACTGCTCTTCATCGGTGATGGAAAACCAGTACTTGATGAGGGTGATTCCGGAGCGCACGAGCATCCGCTCGAATTCCGGCACCGACCGGAAGAATTCTTCGACGTCATCTTCGGTGCAGAAGCCCATCACGCGCTCGACGCCGGCGCGGTTGTACCAGCTACGGTCAAACAGCACGATTTCACCGCCCGCCGGTAAATGCGAAACGTAACGCTGGAAGTACCATTGGGTGCGCTCACGCTCGTTTGGCGCCGGCAGCGCCGCGACGCGGCAGACTCGAGGATTGAGCCTCTGGGTGATGCGCTTGATGACGCCGCCCTTGCCGGCGGAATCGCGCCCCTCGAAAAGCACCACCACCTTGAGCTGGTGGTGCTGCACCCAGGTCTGCAATTTTACCAGTTCACCCTGCAGTCGGAATAATTCCTTGAAGTACACGCGCCGATCGATCGTCTCTTCTGCCGTATGGTCGGCAAATTCATTGGTCAGCGCATCAAGGCGATCGTCGTCGATCTCAAGTTCCAGTTCCTCATCGAAACTGTCCAGCATTTCCGCCCGAATCGGGTCGTGGATGGGCTTGGTGCCATTCGGGGGCCTTTTGGTCATGGCGGGTTCCGGGTGCAGAGCTGTTGCGAGCTGTGTGAATGTCGATGTCCTGCCGTATCATCCGTCAGGTACTTTGCGGAAAGCAGAAGGCCGCAGTTTGGTTCCGGTCTCCCGCTATCCGTCGAGGCCTGCCACGGCAGCGTCCCGACCGCATCGCCGATAACGTCAGAGCAGGTTCGAGAACAGTACGTAGAATTCGCCGACAGCAGATCGGGCCGGCAGCATCAGCACCCATGCCATCAGGAGATTGCGAACCGTTAATGACAGTCGGGCTCTCCCGGCCGCGTACAGCCAGGGATGCGCGCTGTCCAGGCCAGACCTGGTTCAAGGAAATTCCACAATATTTTTAACCGCCCCTGTCGGAACGCCGCTCCCTCCATCCGTCCTTGTCGCAGGAGCAGCCGCGCGCCGGCTGGTGTCTGATGGAGAAAGGCAGCATCGATGAAGGTTACACAGCATCTCTGGTTCGAGAAGGACATGGAGGCCGCGATTGGCTTCTACACTTCGCTGGTTCCTGGCTCTGCGGTCCATTGGACCTCGACCGTGCCTGCCGACACTCCGAGCGGACCTGCGGGCAGCGTCAAGATCACAGCCTTCAGCCTGGGCGACCAGCGCTATATGGCGATCGAGGCGGGTCCCCTCGACCCGTTCAACCACAGTTTTTCGATTATGGTCGAATGCGACACGCAGGCCGAGATCGACCATTTGTGGGATGCCTTGAGGGAAGGCGGTAAGATCGAGCAATGCGGCTGGCTGCAAGACCGTTGGGGCCTGTCCTGGCAGATTGCGCCCAAACGGCTCGGCGAATTGATGAATGATCCCGACCCCGCAAAAGCCAAGCGCGTTACGGAAGCCATGCTGAAGATGGTCAAGTTCGATATTGCAGAACTGGAGGCCGCGGCGAGAGGCTAGAAGCGCTCGATCTATACCGCTGGAAGGTCCGCATCGGTAGAACGCCGAGCGGTCCCATTTGCGTACAACGCAAGGCGCTGGAGGAAGTGGGTCGCGCGCTGCGCGGCGCCGGGGCTGGAGGTAGGGAACCGCGCAGCGCGTCGACCATGTGGGGCATCGTAGCGTGAGCAGACGTCCCACATTCCCTTGAGAATGCGATTGTGTCTTCTATCAATTAATGGTTGTAAGCGGGATTGTCAATTTTCCCGTTATATTTCACCAGAAATTGCGGCTGTCGGACTGGCGGAATTCAGGCCGCATGTGCCGATTTTCGCAGCACGTCGGCGGCGATTTTGAGGTCCTGGACGAAGCGCCGGTATTCGCGCGCTTTGGCATCGGCGTCCGGCAACCGCAGCAGATAGGACGGGTGTACCGTCACCAGCGCCCTGGTGCCGTCGGCGAGATCAATCGCGCGGCCGCGGTTCTTGTTGATCGGCGTAATTTTCCCGAACACGCTTTGCGCTGCGGTTGCGCCCATTGCCACCACCAGATCGGGTTTGATCGCGGCCAGCTCGCGTTCGTACCATTGCCGGCATGCCTTGATTTCCGGGGTGTTCGGCTTCTGGTGCAGGCGGATCTTTCCGCGCGGGACGAACTTGAAATGCTTCACCGCATTGGTGACGTAAACCGTGCGGCGATCGATGCCGGCTTCTTCCAGCGCGCGGTCGAGCATTTGCCCCGCGGGCCCCACGAACGGCTTTCCGGCGAGATCTTCCTTGTCGCCGGGCTGTTCGCCGACCAGCATGATCCGCGCGGTTTGGCGGCCTTCGCCGAACACGGTCTGGGTGGCATTCTTGTAAAGATGACAGGCGCGGCAATCGGCGGCTTCTTCGCGCAGCGTCTCGATATCATCGGCGTGTTTGCGGGGCATTTCGCTTGCCTTATGGCTGGCTTTCGGCAGTTCCGGTCGCTTCTGCGGCTCGGTCGCGGCATTCGCGATCATCGCGTTTGCGCTGTGTCCGGCGCTTTCGATCAGGGGTTTAATCGATGAAGCCTCCGGCAGGTTCCGCCAGTAGTTCCGGGACGTCTCCTTTTGCATGGTCTGCACTTTCAGCCGGGCGGGATTGAAAATGCTGGCGTAATAGCGCCGCCAGGTTTCCTCCAGCCGGTCCGCGCCAGGGGCTTCGCTTCTGCTGACGCCCGGCGTGAACGAGACAACGAGGCCGTCCCAATGCGCGCAGAGATCAGGCGTCAGGATCGACCACGGCATGTCGGCGAAGCGGCGCGCGAAGAACGGGGCGGCCAGTTCGACGATGTGGTGCTCCGGCTCGAACCAGGCGACGAAGTGCGAGTTCTGCTCGCGGCCTATTTCGCGGAAGCGGACAAGGACATGCATCTTGTGCTCGTCGCGGCGCACGGCCTTGGCCATCGCGGTGATCTCAGCCACGTCAGGATCGGTCGCGAGTTCAAGCAGATCGTGATGCGTTCGCAACCGCCATAGCAGGCGATAGAGCAGGGCGAAGCGCTCGGGGGTGCGGTGCAGGATGGTAGCCTCCGCCAGTTCGACGAATCTGGCCGGCACGTTGAAGGTGCCCTGTGGCGGCTCGAGCGGCGGCGCGATCGGCTCGAACAGTTCGGGCGCATCGTCAGCCACGCGCCAGCTCACGTCGGACGGTTTCACGTCATTCAGCGCCAGCGCGCGGGCCGCTTTACGCCAGCCATCGAAATCGGTTTGGCTATCGAGGGTGATGTTGCGCATGTCACACTCTCCGTTCTCGTCATGCCCGGGCTTGACCCGGGCATCCACGTCTTTCCTTTCGTCGGCGACTAAGACGTGGCCGGGACCCGTCTCCGCCAAGGCTTCGCCGGGCCACAAGCTCACTCGGCCGCCGAAGCTTTAGCGAAGGCGGCAAGCCCGGCCATGACGGTCTTCAAAATCCAGCCATTTGAATCCCTTTGATTCCGCTCATGAATTGGCAAAGCGTCGATCTCGATTGACTCTGCCGACGCTGTTAGCTTTATATTAGAACATATCATGAACAAATGAGCCAGCCGCGCGTTCACTCGGGAAGAAGCGGTAAAGGCCAATTTTCTGAAGGAACGGCGGATGAGCACCGCACGCACAAGCACGCTTGCGAGTTTGCGCGGAAGCATCGAGCGCCTGGAGGCGCATGGCGATGCGCATGACCTCAATAAGATTGCGCTTGGCCATAAGGCGGCGGATGCCGTGCTGCAGGGTGGGCTTGCGCTCGCAACGGTGCATGAAGTGTTCGCCGAGGGACACCAGAGCGCATCAGCAACCGGCTTCATCGCAGGGCTGGCGGGAAGGGTATCGCCACGCCGGCCGCTGGTCTGGGTACGGCAGGATTTTTCGGAAATTGAAGCGGGCGCGCTGTCGATGAGCGGGCTGTGCGAATTGGGTCTCGATCCGCGGCTGCTCGTCACCGTGCGCGCCATCGACACCGACGCCGCGCTGCGGACCACCGCCGACGCGCTGGCCTGCGACGCGCTCGGTGCCGTCGTGCTGGAAGTCTGGGGACAGGCGCGTCAGCTCGATCTCGTCGCCAGCCGCAAGCTCACGCTGGCCGCAGCAGCCTCGGGCGTCACCGCATTGCTGCTGCGGGTGGCGGCGGAGCCGCGCCCCTCGACCGCGGAGACCCGATGGATCGTGCGCGCGGCGCATTCGCCGCCGGGCGCGTCTTCAATACCTGCGGCGCCTTTAATGCCTGCGGCGCCTTGGAGCGCCTGGGGCGCGCCGGTATTCGACGCGCAGCTCGTTCGTAACCGTCATGGCCCGGTCGGCCGCTGGATCATGGAATGGAATTGTGATGAGTGCCTATTCAGTGAACCGTCGGCGTATCCTCAGCCTCTGGCTGCCACGCCTGCCCATCGACCGCATCAAGCGCAAGCTTTCGCCGGCCAGCGCCGCGCAAGCTGAAAATTGCAAAGCGGTTTCGAGCGATGCTGTCTGCGACACGGGCAGTGCGCTCCCTCCCCCCTTGCGGGGGAGGGCTGGGGAGAGGGGTAAGCCACAAGCACCGCCGTTGCCGCCATCCCTCTCCCTAACCTCGAGAGCGAGCTTCGCTCGCCTCGGACCCCGCAAGGGGGGAGGGAACGACAGCAGTGCCCGGGTTGATATCTCTAACAACACGACCGGTGCGCTCCCTCTCCCGCTTGCGGGGGAGGGTTGGGGTGAGGGTGTCGCCGCGAGTCCCACTATCGAGATGACGCAAATCTTCCCCTCCGTCGTCGTCGCCAAGCAGCACAATGCCATCCTGATCCATTCCCTCGACGAGGTCGCCGTCCAGGCCGGCCTCTCGATCGGCCTACCGCTCGCCAATGCCCGCGCGATCTGCCCCGAGCTGACGGTGTACGACGCGGATGAAGTCGCCGACCGCAAGACGCTCGAAGACATCGCCGACTGGTGCGACCGCTTCACCCCACTGGTAGCGCTCGATCTGCCGTATGGGCTCTATCTCGACATCACCGGCTGCGCCCATCTGTTCGGCGGCGAGCGTGCGTTGCTGCAGATCGTCAACGGCGCGCTGAGCCGCCGCGGCTTTGCCATCAGCGCCGCAATCGCCTCCACCGCGATCTGCGCCCGCACGCTGACGCGCCACGCCTCCGGAAAGATCGTTGCCGATGGCGAGGAGGCCGAAGCCGTCAGTCCGTTGCCGGTATCTGCGCTCGGCGCCGGTGATGCCATCACCGCCGGCCTGCGCCGCGCCGGGCTAAAGACCATCGGCGACGTCGCCTCGCGCGGGCGCCACGAAATCACGGCGCGGTTCGGTGCGTCTTTTACGGCGCTGTTGCAGCAGGCACTCGGGCAGGGCGATGCGCCGATCAGCCCGCGAAAACCGCTGCCGGATTACATCGTGGAGAAACGCTTTCCCGATCCGGTCGCCACCGATACCGTGATCGCGATGAACCTGTCCGCGCTCGCCGCGATGCTGGTTACGGCGATGGACAAGCAGGGCAAGGGCGCGCGGCGACTGGAAGCGAGCTTCTTCCGCACCGATGGCGCGGTGCGGACGATTCCCGTAGACACCGGGCGTCCGGTGACGAAGCCAGAAGTGATCGACCGCCTGTTCCGCGAGCGGCTCGATGCGCTCAACGATCCCCTCGACCCCGGTTTCGGTTTCGATCTCATCCGCCTTTCCGCCAGCCGCACCGAAATCGTGGTGCAGCAGCAGCGCGATCTCGATGCCAACGTTCATGACAATGACGAACTGTCCGCGCTGATCGACCGCATCGCTGCGCGCATCGGCGGAAAACGCGTGGTCGTGCATCTGCCGGAGGATACGCATATTCCCGAACGCGCGGTGCTGTCCGTGCCAGCGCAGCATCATCTGGCGGCAGCCGCCCAGGCCGCCTGGCCGGAGCGCATCGAGGGCGAGCCGCCGCTGCGCCCGTTGCGGCTGTTCGAAAAGCCAGAGCCGATAAAAGTGCCGTTCGCAACCGTGCCCGACGGCCCGCCGCATCAATTCACCTGGCGGCGCGTCACGCACGCGGTGGTGCGGGTGGAGGGGCCCGAACGCATCGCGATGGAATGGTGGAAGCCGGGCGGCAATGGCCCGACGCGGGATTATTTCCGCATCGAGGATGAAGCGGGACTTCGTTTCTGGATTTTTCGCGATGGGCTCTATGAGAGCGAACCGGCGGACGAGGGAGACGAACCCGCTCCTATCAGATGGTTCGTGCATGGATTGTTCGCATGAAAAATCCTGTGCCCAATTATGCCGAAATCGGCATCACCACCAATTTCTCGTTCCTGCGCGGCGGCTCGGACCCGCGCGCCTATGTCCATCAGGCGAGCGAGCTTGGTATTCCCGTGATCGGCATCGCCGACCACAACACGCTGGCCGGCGTGGTGCGCGCCTGGAGCGAGCTCGACAATCCTGCCGTTACGCATAAGCCAAAGCTTCTGATCGGCGCGCGGCTCGTCTTCATTGACGGCACGCCTGACATTCTGGTCTATCCGCGCGACCGCGCGGCTTACGGCCGGCTCTGTCAGTTACTTACCCGCGGCAAACGCGGCGACGACATCACGCGGATCGAAAAGGGCGAATGCCACCTGAAATTCGATGACCTCCTCGATTTCGCCGAGGGCCAGCTTCTGGTGCTGGCGCTGCCGCATCGCTTTGACGTGGCGAGCGCGCAGGCAACCCTGGAGCGCCTGAAGAACTCTGATGCCGATGGCGTGTGGCTTGCCGCGAGCCTGCTCTACCGCGGCGACGACAAACGCCGCCTCGCGAGGCTGCATCGTTTGGCGCTTGCCGCAAAAGTCCCGCTGCTGGCGACCAACGAGGTGCTCTACCACCATCCCGCCCGCCGACCGCTGCAGGACGTGCTGACCTGTATCAGAGAAAAGACCACGATCGACGCGATCGGCAGGCGGCTCGAAGCCAATGCCGAACGCTATCTCAAGCCTGCGCACGAAATGGCGCGGCTGTTTCGCGATCTGCCCGAGGCGATCGCGGAAACCATGCGCTTTGCCAAGCGCATTTCGTTTTCGCTCGACCAGCTCAAATACCAGTACCCGGATGAACCAGTGCCGCCGGGAAAGACTGCGCAACAGCATCTGGAAGACCTGACCTGGGCCGGTGTCGACAAATATTTCGGCGGGGTGATCGACGAGAAGCTGCGCGCCACTTTGCGCAAAGAGCTCGACCTGATCGCCGAGCTGAAATACGCGCATTATTTTCTCACCGTGCACGATATCGTCCGCTACGCGCGCAGCCAGAATATCCTGTGCCAGGGCCGGGGATCGGCGGCCAACTCCGCCGTCTGCTACGTGCTCGGCATCACCTCGGTCGATCCGACCAAGGTCGATCTATTGTTCGAGCGTTTCATCTCCAAGGAGCGGCTGGAGCCGCCCGACATCGACGTCGATTTCGAGCATTCGCGGCGCGAGGAGGTGATGCAATATGTCTACCGCCGCTACGGCCGTCACCGCGCCGCGATCATTGCGACAGTCATCCACTACCGCCCGCGCAGCGCGATCCGCGACGTCGGCAAGGCGCTGGGGTTGACCGAGGACGTCACCGCAGCGCTTGCTGATACCGTGTGGGGAAGCTGGGGCAAGGGCCTCAATGAGATGCAGGTCCGGCAGGCCGGGCTGGACCCCCAAAATGCGATGGTCGAACTCGCGGTTGCGCTGGCCTCCGAGCTGATCGAATTCCCCCGCCATCTGTCGCAGCATGTCGGCGGCTACGTGCTGACGCAGGATAGGCTCGACACCTATGTGCCAATCGGCAATGCGGCGATGGACGACCGCACCTTCATCGAATGGGACAAGGACGACGTCGACGCGCTTCATATGATGAAGGTCGACGTGCTGGCGCTGGGCATGCTGACCTGCATCCGCAAGAGCTTTGATCTGATCGCGGAGCATAAGGGTGAGCGCTGGGAGCTGGCGACGATTCCCCAAGACGAGAAGCCGGTCTACGACATGCTGTGCCGGGGTGAATCGCTCGGTGTCTTTCAGGTCGAAAGTCGGGCGCAGATGAACATGCTGCCGCGGTTGAAACCGCGGACGTTCTACGATCTCGTCATCGAAGTCGCGATCGTCCGTCCGGGTCCGATCCAGGGTGACATGGTGCATCCCTATCTAAAGCGCCGAAAAATGAAGCCAGAGGATATCCAGTATCCTTATCCAAAAGGCGGCAACAAGGATGAATTGCGCAACGTTCTGCACAAGACCCTCGGCGTGCCGCTGTTCCAGGAACAGGCGATGCGTATCGCGATCGAGGCCGCGGAATTCACCTCGGAAGAAGCCAATGGATTACGTCGCGCCATGGCGACGTTCCGCAACGTCGGCACCATCGGAAAATTCGAATCCAAGTTGATCGGCAACATGGTCCGGCGCGGCTACGATCTCGAATTCGCCAAAAATTGCTTTGAGCAGATCAAGGGCTTCGGCTCTTACGGCTTTCCGGAAAGCCATGCCGCAAGCTTCGCGCAACTCGTCTATGTCTCGTCATGGCTGAAGCATCACCATCCCGATGCCTTCTGCTGCGGATTATTGAATTCGCAGCCGATGGGCTTTTACGCCCCCGCCCAGATCGTCGGTGACGCCCGCAAGAACGGCGTCGAGGTCCGCGAGATCGACGTGTCCTACAGTTTTGCGCAGAACACACTGGAGCAGGGGCAGGGCAAGTACTGCGCAGTGCGCTTGGGCTTCCGCCAGATCGACGGCTTCCACTGGCTCGATGAGGACGAGGAGCGGTTGAAGCGAATGCAGCCGTCGTTCCGGGATACGTTAAAGGTAGAATCCGATTTGGCGAGCCGCAAAGGAACTGTGCTCCCTCTCCCGCTTGCGGGGGAGGGTCGGGGTGGGGGTGCCTCCACGAGTCACACTGCCCGTGTGGAGAGAGCTTCCCCCACCCGGATCGCATCATTCGATGCGATCCGACCTCAGAGCGAGCTCCGCTCGTCTCGACCCCCGCAAGCGGGAGAGGTGACTACCGACTGGGCCGACCGCATCGTCGCCGCCCGCCGACGCCGGCCCTTCACTTCGCTGGAGGAATTCGCCCGCGACACCGGCCTGCCGAAACGCGCGCTGATCCTTCTCGCCGATGCCGATGCCTTCCGCTCTCTCGGCCTCGATCGCCGCGCAGCACTCTGGGCGGTGCGGCGGCTGCCGGACGACGTGCCGCTGCCGTTGTTTCAGGCCGCGGTCGCCCGCGAGCAGCCCGACGAGAATGCCAAGCCGTTGCCGGAGATGCCGCTGCAGGAGCAGGTGGTCGCCGACTATCAGACCGTTCGGCTGTCGCTGAAGGGCCACCCGATGGAATTTTTACGCGAGATGTTCACGAAAGAGCGCGTCGTTCCCTGCAAGGATGTCAACCACAAAAACGACCGCCGCCGTATCCGCTGCGCCGGCGTGGTGCTGGTACGGCAGCGGCCGGGTAGCGCCAAGGGCGTCGTCTTCATGACGCTGGAGGACGAGACCGGCATCGCCAACATCGTGGTGTGGCCCAAGGTCATGGAGCAGTACCGGAAAGAGGTGATGGGCGCGCGCCTGATCCTGGTCGAGGGCTATATCCAGAGCAGCCCGGAGCAGGTGACGCATCTGGTGGCGCAGCGGATGTTCGATCGCTCCCACGATTTGATCGGCCTCGCCAATGATGCGTTAAGCCGCAAGCATCCGGTGCCCGCAGGGCCCGCGCTGGTCGAACCGCTCAACGACGACCGCCGCGAGCATCCGGATAATCCCGCGCAAAAAATCCGCCATCCGCGCGACGTCCGCATCTTGCCGCCGTCCCGGGATTTCCACTGAGCAGCGTCATTCCGGGGCGCGTCTTAGCGCGAGCCCGGAATCTATGGCGGCTGCGGATTTCGACGCTGGCTACTTCGTCACACCGTCCCGACAATCAAGACGATTTGAGTAAAACCCCTAAGCAACTTGAAAGAGAGATAAGCCTATAGTCCTGGCGAAGGTCGGACTCGGGCATGACGACGAGATAGCATTTGCAGTGCCTGGAACCATCGCGGATATCGCGCGGTCTAGTCGTGGTCAGAAAGCCTGATCGAAAGCCATCCCGCGTCGAGAGAATCGAACTCTGGTTGTCGAGGGGTCGAGAGATTGATGGACTTTGGGTAGGGACCAGGGAAGCCGAGCCTCATCCCGCCCTCCGCCGCGTCGAGGAAGCGCTTCGACTGATCAAGGATCACGACGCGCTTCACTACTCCCGGGTCATCCGCAATCTCGAACGAGTATGGGTTTACCTGCTTCCAAGCGCTCTCGCACACTACAATTCATCATTAAACGCTTGCGTATTTGATGAGCGTTTTGTTCTTGCGGAAACAACGACGCTTCAGATGATCGCCTCCACGATCATCCATGAAGCGACGCACGCGAGGCTGGATGTGTGGGGCATCGACTACGATGAGACGATCCGCTACAGGATCGAGGCGATCTGTCTTCGGCGCGAACTGAACTTCCTCAGCAAGCTGCCGGACAGCGAGCATTTGCAGGAAGAGATTGTGCGTACACTGGAATGGTACGCCACCAAACAGGACTATTTCTCCGATCTGAACAACCAAGAGCGCGACGACCAGGGAGCGCCTGAAACATTCCGTTATCTGGGAGCGCCAGACTGGTTCGTCAGATGTGCGATGTGGCTCATCCGGAGACGACACGCGCGCGCTTCCCGATGAGATGATGGGCGCGCGCCTCATCCTGGTCGAAGGCTACATCCAGAGCAGCCCGGAGCAGGTGACGCATCTGGTGGCGCAGCGGATGTTCGACCGCTCCCGCGACCTGATCGGCCTCGCCAATGATGCGTTAAGCCGCAAGCATCCGGTGCCTGCAGGGCCCGCGCTGGTCGAACCGCTCAACGACGACCGCCGCGAGCATCCGGATAATCCCGCGCAAAAAATCCGCCACCCGCGCGACGTCCGTATCTTGCCGCCGTCCCGCGATTTTCATTGACGTCGACGGCGTCTGCACTACGCAGCAGGTGACGCCTGCTATTTCACCCAGAGCTTAAGGGGGACTCCCTGTCGACCAGGGCAATTCATCGTACCGGTATATGAGTCCGATAATTGTCCGCTATAAGTGCACTCGACACCGGCAACCGATATTGTTGCATTCAATCTGGACGATGAGGCCGCGATTCGAAAACGCAGTGAACCTGTTTTCTCCTCCGGGCCATCCTGGGTGCAGATGCCGACGTGCTTCATCGTCAAAGGCCCGGAGTATTCCGTCGTCGAGCCGGGAGTTGTTTCCGTAACCGTTGCAGTCAACTCCCACTCGCCGAGATGACCTGAGTATCCGATCACTTGGAGCGGCTGGGCAGCACCGGCCGGCGTCACGAGAATCCCCAGTAGGATTGGCAGAAAATATGCTTTCATAACGTGCTGCCCTGCCTTCCGCCTCAGCGCTTTTGCAGGAAGGCCTGCGCGTCGGCAACCTCAGTGCGCTCCTTGTCTGCGCCTTCGGCGATCGCGACGACTTTGCCGTAATACTCCCGCGCCTTGGCAAGGTCGCCGGATTTTTCGGCAGCCATGGCCGCACCCGCATAGGCGCCGAGCCGATTGGGCTCCTTCCTCAGCGTCGCTTCGAAAGCGGCGAGCGCTTCCTTGGGCATGCCACGCTCAAGCAGCATGGAGCCGTATAGCTCGCGCGCCGGCTTCGGGACGCCCGGAGTCACCGGATGCTTTTCTGTCTTGTCCTCGGCATCGGCGGCCGCGCTCATCGCGGCCAGCGCCTCATCCTGGTTGCCTTCGGCATAGAGAACCCAGGCGGCGGCGACCTGCCTCTGGATGTCCACCTGCTCCGACCAATAGGCGTCCTTTGCTGCACGCAACTTGTCGCCAAGCTCGACGAGCTTGGCAATGTCGGCCTTGGCGGCTTCAGGATTGCCCGAGCGAGCCGCCCCGAGCGCACGCACGGAATAGGTAATCGCCTGCACCTGGGCCAGCGGGCTTGGGCGGACCTGAAGATTCGCAGCCGCCTTCCAGTCACCGCGTTCCACCAAGTAACGTGCCGGCGAGATGGCCAGCGCGTAAGGCCCTTGCAGGAAGGTCTCGGTAAAGCCGGTGATCGCCGTCATCTCGTTGATGATGGCCTTGGCTTTGTCGTCCTGCCCGAGCTGCAGGTAGGCATAGACCTGATAGTCCATGGCGTGCAGCTGATCGTGGAGGTCTCCGGATTCCTTGGCAACGCGCGCGGCCTCGGCGTTGGATGCGATCGATTCAGTCCAATAGCCGACGCGGGTGAAAATGTGCGACGGCATGTGCTGGGCATGAGGCGAAGCTGGCGCAATCTTGGCGTAGCGCCGCGCCGCATTGAGGCCTTTCTCGGCAATCGGCGGATAGTCGTAGAGATGGATCAGGTAATGCGATACGCCTGGATGCTGCGGCTGGCGTTCTGCGATCGGCTCCAGGATCGCGGCTCCCTTGAGCTGGCTGGCGTAGGTCTTGTCGGCAGGCGATGCCGAAGTATTGAGCGCGAGGGCATAATGGATCTGCGCCTCGTCATCGCCGGGATAGCGCTGCGCCAGCTGCTCCATGGCCTTCGCATAGGCCTGAATGCGGGTGCGGTGATCGACCTTCTCATGATCGGCATACATGACGGCGAGCGCGTCGATATAGTCACGTTCGCGTTGGGTCTTGGCGCCGACGGCCTTGCCCTTCGCGATCATGGCCGCGCCCTCGGCGAGATTCTTTGCGGGCGGCGAAACGTGGGGATTCCACAACAAGCTTAGCGCGATGCCCCAATAGGCAATGCCGCATTCGGGGTCGGCCTTCAGCGCATCCTCGAATACTTTTTGCGAGGCGCGATACCAGAACGAGTGCTGATACAGCATCCCCTGGTTAAAGAGCTTCTGCGCTTCCGGTTTGCACGATGTTGCGAAATTCACCGTGCCGAGCTTGTCGTCTGATTGTGCCAATGCGGGTTGCGCAAGCGAAAATCCAGCCGCCGCTATGGCGGCAACCGCGAATGATGTTTTGGTCATGATTAAAGCTCCAAGGCAGGATTAAAAAACCGACAGAGCGCGCTGAGATTATGCGGATTTCATGGGGCGCGCCATGTTTTTTATCTGGCACCGCAGGGCACGTCAGCGATGCTTACGCTTGTTGGAGGGCGCTCGAGGACGAGACCAGTATCATCAACCTCGCGGTATGGCCGAAGGTGATGGAGCAGTACCGCAAAGAAATGTTGGGCGGGCGGCCTCGCCGATGATGCGTTAAGCCGGCAAGCATCAGGGGCCCGCGCTGGTCGAACTGCTCAATGACGATCGCCGCGAGCATCCGGATGATCCCGTGCAAAAAATCCGTCATCCGCGCGACGTCCGTATTTTGCCGCCGTCGCGGGATTTTCATTGAGCCGTGTTGGCCGCACACCGAGATGAAATCCGTTCGGCAGGCGTATGTTTGGGGAACCCGGATTTCGGATGTGCGTTCGCTTCATATGACTTGCGAGCGCGCTTTGCGCATCAGGGCTTCCGCCCGCCAGGCACCGAGATCCTGCGCTCCAGCCGTAACAAATCAGGTTCACCTGCGAATGGGCCGCCTGGTTGTGACTGTTTCGGCGCGCAAGCTTTTGAGCGACTTACCATGGTGCACTTTCTTTACAGGCTTATTACCGTAGCATTGCTCGTACTTGGCTCCGGAGCAGCACTTGGACAAAGTAGCGAGCCGGCGAACGTCGCCATTCTTCTGGATGTGAATGGAGCGATTGGGCCAGCGACTTCTGAATATATCCGCGACGGATTTGAGGAGTCGCGTCGGCGACAGGCGAAGCTGATCGTGCTGAGGCTGAATACGCCTGGTGGTCTCGACCCCTCAATGCGCGAGATCATAGGAGAGATACTTAAATCCACGATTCCTGTGATCTCTTACGTGAGCCCGAGCGGAGCGCGAGCCGCCAGCGCCGGCACCTACATTGTTTATGCCAGCCATCTCGCCGCGATGGCGCCGAGCACGCATCTCGGTGCAGCCACGCCGGTCCAGCTCGGCGGCGGCTCCGGCTGGCGCAACGACGATAAGAAAGACGGTGAGAAGAAAGACGGTGACAAGAAAGGAACCCCGTTGCCGGCCAATGCAGGCGAGGCGAAGGCGATCAATGATGCAGTTGCGTACATCAGGGGACTGGCAGAGCTTCGGGGACGAAATGTTTCCTGGGCGGAGAAAGCCGTCCGGGAAGCCGCCACTCTCACCGCGAGCGAGGCCCAGTCGCAGCGCGTCATCGAGATTGTTGCGAAGGATTTATCCGATCTGTTGTCCCAGGCCGAGGGCCGAACCGTAACGATCAACGATCAACAGGTCAGGCTGCATACCGGGAGCCTGAGCACGACGGCAATCGAGGCCGATTGGCGCAATCGCATTCTGGCCACGATTACCAATCCGAACATCGCTTACATACTCATGCTGATCGGGCTCTACGGGCTTCTATTCGAGTTCATCAGTCCAGGCGCCGTTTTCCCGGGTGTGATCGGTGGAATCGCTCTGCTGGTCGGCCTCTACGCCCTGAATCTCCTACCGATCAACTACGCCGGTGCCGGCCTGTTGCTGCTAGGCATCGCGATGATGGTTGCAGAAGCGTTTCTGCCCTCGTTCGGCGTGCTCGGAATTGGCGGCGTCATCTCGTTCGCCGTTGGCTCGCTGTTCCTGTTTCGCGGCGACGTGCCGGGTTTCCATCTCTCATGGCCGGTGGTCGCCGCGGCCACCATTGCCAGTGCGGGATTCCTGGTGATTGCGCTCGCGGCGGTCTGGCGGGCGCATCAGCGCGAGGTGACCACAGGCGAAGCGGCTCTGCTGCGCAGCGCGGGCCAGGTGCTGTGGTGGGCCGACGGCAAGGGCGAGGTCCTGGTCAAGGGAGAACGTTGGGCGGCGAAATCGGAAACTGAGTTCACCCCAGGCGATCGCGTGCGTGTTCTCGAACGTCAGAACCTGAAACTGCTCGTCGAACCAGATCCTGACGCCTCACCGAAATCATGAGGAGTGAAACCATGCCGACATTTGTAACAGATATCCTCCCGTTCATCGTGATCGCAGCCGTGATCATTGCGGTGTTCCTGTCGGCGATTCACATCATGCGGGAATATGAGCGTGCGGTCGTTTTCACATTGGGACGCTTTTCCGGTGTGAAAGGTCCCGGGCTCATCATATTGATTCCGATTGTCCAGCAATTCGTTCGGGTAGATCTTCGTACGCTCGTGCTCGACGTTCCCAGCCAGGACGTGATTTCTCGAGACAATGTCTCCGTAAAGGTCAACGCGGTTATCTACTTTCGCGTCGTAGATGCCGATAAATCGGTTATCCAGGTGGAAAACTTCATGGCGGCCACCAGCCAGCTGGCGCAGACCACCCTCCGGTCCGTGCTTGGCAAGCATGAGCTGGACGAGATGCTGGCAGAAAGGGACAAGCTCAATCGCGACATTCAGGAAATTCTCGACAGCCAGACCGATGCGTGGGGCATCAAGGTCGCGAATGTCGAAATCAAGCATGTCGATATCAACGAGAGCATGATTCGTGCCATAGCTCGTCAAGCCGAGGCCGAGCGGTACCGCCGCGCAAGAATTATAGGTGCCGAAGCAGAGCAGCAGGCCGCCGAGAAACTGGTAGAAGCAGGCGAGATGCTCGCAAAGAGGCCGGAGTCCATGCAATTGCGTTACCTGTCGACGCTGCAGGACATTGCGGGGGAGAAGAATTCAACAATCGTGTTCCCGGTGCCGGTGGAGTTTCTTCAAGCTCTGGCAGCGCCGGCGAGAATACAGCGCGAGACGGCAAATCGCCGGCGAGGATCAGAAGCGGCCCAGGCGTGAACGCTCTTCAGGTTCGCGCGAGAACGGACGCCGAAACTTGACGACTTCGTCTGGACACGTTTTCCGTTACCAGTAGATCAGTCCGCTCCGTGTCGCCCCGACGCCGCTTTTCGCAAACGCTGCTGCAAGTGTCTGCTTCTCGGCGCAATGTGCAGCAAGCTTTTCGTACATCCTTGCCTCCACGAATGGGGCGTGTTCTCTGTTGCTGCACGCCGCAGCAGCGGTGGCTGATATCAGGGCACTGATTTGGCGTATCAGCAGATCGTCTGTCGATGGCTGCATATCCTCCTCCTTGGATCTCGATCCGAATGAATTCTCCTGAGTCGATTCACCGCAAGTGGGCTGGCTGAACCGTAGACATCATTTGCGACACTTGCTCGCGCCACCGGTATTCAGTGCGAGAGGTGAACCCTGCGCATCTCCTCCAACCGGGCCAGGCAATATTCCCGATACAGTATGTTGATGAGGTTCCACATGATCGAACTCCAGGTTTGATCATTGCGTTACCCTAACATCATGTTGTTTCCGGACTTTTTCTTCGGCTGAGAAAATGGCTTCGCGCGAGGCGCAGATATTTCATGCTGTCCGCGGGCGACGAAACACCCTCACGGTGCGGTGACTGCTATGCATCGTAGGCGTCGCTCCTGCGACGTGGTCCCTCGCGGCTAGTTCCGGTACAATCGAACCTTGGCTCACCCGGGCCGGGCACTCAATCCTTCTTCTCTTCCTCCTTGCCATCCTGGCCGATCTGGAGATCGCGCTCATCCTTGACCAGCGTCAGCAGCCTCAGCGACAGGAATGTGAACGCTGCGATCGTCACCGCGACGTCGTAGCTGCCGAGGCCGACGGAAACGCCGATCGCGCCGGTGGCCCACAGGCTTGCCGCCGTCGCCGTGCCCTGCACCGTGGTGCCCTGCTTGAGGATCGCGCCGCCGCCGATGAAGCCGATGCCGGTGATCACGCCTTCGATCACCTTCGACATGCCATCGGGAGAATTCACCATCCACTGTTCGCTGGCCTGCACGAAGCCGCAGCTTGCCAGCGCGACCAGCGGGAAAGTTCGCAGTCCAGCGCTCCGCGCCCGCTTTTCACGATCCCAACCGATCGGTATGGCGAGCGCGAAAGCTGCGGCCAGCGTCAGAAAATGGATACCTACCTGAAACCGGTCCAAAACACGCCCTTCTGAAAACAAAGCCGCGCTACTCGCGACACATGCGGGTAACGCGGCAATGCGACGTAAAGTTTCAGCGCGGTGGCTGTTGTCTTATCGGGTGCTGCCGACGACGGTCGTGCTCGGCGCTGCACTCGTGATCGCCGCTTCGGTCCGGTACTGCGGCAAATGATGTTCGAGCGAATAGAAGACGCACAGCGCAAGGCTGGACCAGACGGCCAGGCTGAAATAGAGCGACATCCAGGCAATCTCGTCTTTCCACTCCGCCAGGTCGTACGTCACGACCCAGCGCGTGCTGACATCGCGCAGGCCCTCGCGCGGCGTCAGGCGCTTGTCGCCATCGGCATCCCCGGTCCGCCAGCGCTTCAAGTACATCGGGACGTCGATCGTCATCAGAAACGCCAGAAAGCCCACAATGCCTGCGATGGCGACGACGAGGCTTACGCGAACCGCGCCATTGAATTCCGGAAGCAGGCGGCAAAGGCCGACGCCGATGGCGAAGAAGGCGACCGCCCACAGCGAATTTTCGATGGCATTGCCGAGATAATTCCTGGTCAGCACCGCATACCACGAGAGGCATTCGGCGATCAGGATCAGCGGGACGATCACCCACGCGACATTCACGGCCGTTTCCGCGCCGGTCATCGTGCCGAGCTGGTGCAGGATAATGGCCCATTGCGCCACGAAGCAGATCTCGGCCACGGTCGCCACCGAACGTCCGACCATGACGCTCGACAGCCAGGTGTCGAACAGGCAGATCCGCTGCACATCGGCGCGCGGCAGAAACGACCTGAAGGCGCAGCCGAACACATAGGCCGCGCAGAACAGCAGCATCATCCCGATGCCGGACGTGCCGCCGGCAGCGCCGGTCGGTTGGACGGGAAGCTCGCGATACAGCGCGAACCAGATGGCGATGTTGACACCGCTCACCAGCGTCAACAGGCCCCACCACCAGGACACGGGATTTGACCAGGCCAGGGAACCCGACCGCGCCTGCCATTCCAAGCTCATTCGCCGCTCCGCCGTAATCGAACTGACATCTGACTGTAATAATACAGTCACATATCGAAGCCAATGGCGACGAGAGTAGGGCGGGGCGGGATGGCACTCCGGCGGCGAGGGGGCCACGAGGCGACAGACGGCCCTTCGAGGCGTGGCAAAGATGCCGCTCCCCAGTGAGGTTCAATGCTGGTGTTCGCAAGGCGTCGTCTCCGGACGATGCTTCGCATCGCCGGGCGAACCATGAGGCCACCGCGGTGGTCATATCCTCAAGCTGCTGCGGCCCCCACCGCTCCTCAAGACAGGAATTTCACGCCGTAGGTCTTGCCCCGGCGCCAGACCACTTCGCATGACTGGCGCGTCGTATGTTCGGGCACCAGCGCCAGTTCAAAGCTGTCCCTGACGTCGAACGGGGCATCGGTCGCGATCTTGGCGCCGCCCGGTGAGACGTCCAGGACAAAGCATTCAATCTTCGTCATTCCATTGTCGATCGTCATCCATGTCGGCCGTTTGCGCAGCTGGCGTCGCGGTTCGCGCTGCACCTTTGTCCTTTGCTCGTCGACAATCATCGTGGCCATCCGTCGTTCGACCCAGCGGCTGGGTCATCGAAGCAGCCGCCACAGTGACGGTAAGTTCGTAAAGTTCCCTTAGCTTATCGATTCAAATTGACCGGTTTGGTTCGTGAGTTGTAAGCCGATCTCTCACAACCCCGCCAGTCCCGTCAACACGTTAAGGCCTCCGCAATGCCTGCTGCCTTTCGCAGCCGCGGCAAGCCGGACTCGGCAGCTTACGCGCAAACCGCGCGTCCAAATGAGTTTCAGACCTTTCGTCATTCCGGGGCGCGCCCAGCGCGAACCCGGAATCCATTAGGCCGCATCTTGCGCTATGAAATGGTTCCGGGTTCAGCCCTGCGGGCGGCCCCGGAATGATGGCGGGGAGGCGGATGGACGGTAGGCACGGCGCTCACGCGGCCGACCCTATGAATGTCCTCAAAAATTCACGCGGTTCGAGATCGCGCCGTCGACGACGAGGTTCGAGCCGGTCGTGAACGAAGAGGCCGGGCTCGCCAGGAATACGGCCGCATTGGCGATTTCCTGCGGCGTCGCCATGCGGCCGGTCGGGTTGCGCGCCAGCGCATCCTGGTAGCGCTTCGGCATATTCTGCTCGACCATGTTCCAGATGCCGCCCTTGAAATAGACCGTGCCGGGCGACACCACATTGACGCGGATTTTCTTGTCCGCGTATTGCCGCGCCAGTCCCTTGGCCATGTGGATCAGCGCCGCCTTGATCGGGCCGTAGGAGCTGGCGCTATCCGCTTGCGCCGCCGAGATCGATGAAATGATGATGAAGGCCGCGTCGCCGGTCTTCTGCGCGCTCGCTTCGAGCAAGGGACGCGCGGCCTCGAACGCGTTGACGGCGCCGAGCACGTCGAGCCGGAAATTCTGCTCCCATGAGGCGGGATCGCCGCCTTGCGCCATGGCGCCGGCATTGGAAAACAGCATGTCAATGCTGCCGAGCTCCCCGGCCGCGTCCGATACCCATGATTTCAGTGCGGCCGCGTCGGTGACATCAACGGGTGTGCCGGTCGCGCGCACGCCAAGGCCTTTCAACTCGGCAACGGTGGCCGCGACCTGATCCGCATTGCGGGGCGCACACAGCGACGCCCGAGCCTTCGCCCGCCAGCGTTTCCGCAATCGCCCGTCCGATGCCGCGCGTGCCGCCGAGCACGACGGCGTTTCTTCCCTTCAAGCCCAAGTCCATTTTGTTTTTCCTTATGTGACCCCTGCACATTGTAGCGACGACGGCGGTCACGACGAAAGCTCAAACCGAGAAAGCCTCTCGTTTTCCATCATTCCGGGGCCGGGTCTAAGCCTCGCTGCTTGCGAGACCGCTCCCGGATTTCGCTGGCGCTCCATCCAGGCTAGGTTGCAGGCGATGCTGAAAAGAACGTGAGGGAAGCGACGCGCCGATGGAAAGCCCCAGGGAAATCCTCTCCGCTATCTGGACCTCGATCGGCGGCGATCCGTCCGCGCTCGGCGCGCTCACGCTGACCGGCGACGAACCGCAACTGCCGTCATCGTTTCGCGTCGCCGCCGCGGCGCAGGTCAGCGTCGCCGCAACCGGGCTTGCAGCCGCCGAGATATGGAAAATGCGCAGCGGCGAGGCGCAGGACGTCGCGCTGGATATGCGCCATGCCATGGTCGAATGTCGGAGCGAACGTTATCTGCGCGTCGACGGCAAGCCGCCGCCGCCGGCCTGGGACGCCATCGCCGGTATCTACAAGACCCGCGATGGCTTCGTGCGCCTGCACACCAATTTTCCCCATCACCGCGACGCCGTCTGCAAGGTGCTGAACTGCAAGCCGGAGCGTGACGCGGTGCAGGCCGCGCTGTTGCAATGGGACGGCGAGGCGTTCGAGACCGCGACCTATACGAGCGGTGGCGTCGTCGCCTTCATGCGCTCGCATCACGAATGGGAGAGCACGGCGCATGGTAAGGCGCTCGCCGGATTGCCGCTGATCTCAATCACGAAGATTGGCGAGGCTCCGCCAAGGCCGTGGCCCAAAGGCGAGCGGCCGCTCGCAGGTATCCGTGTGCTTGATCTGTCGCGCGTCATCGCAGGTCCCGTTGCGGGGCGAACGCTCGCCGCGCATGGCGCCGACGTGCTGCTGATCTCTGGCCCAGAACTGCCGGCGATTCCGTGGCTCACCATCGATACCGGGCGCGGCAAGCTGACGAGTTTTGTCGAACTCAAGAGCGAGCAGGGGCGTGGCGTGCTGCGCGATCTGCTGGCGCAGGCGGATATCTTTTCGCAAGGCTATCGGCCGCGCGCACTCGCCGCCCTCGGCTTCTCGCCGGAGGATGCCGCACGCATCAATCCTGGTATCGTTTACGTCACGCTGTCGGCCTATGGTCACGCCGGACCCTGGGCGGAGCGGCGCGGCTTCGACTCGCTGGTGCAGACGGCGACCGGATTCAACCATGCCGAAGGGCAGGCCGCCGGTGTCGACGGGCCGAAGGAATTGCCGGCGCAGATGCTCGATCACGCCACCGGATACTTCATGGCGTTCGGTGCCATGATGGCCAAGGCGCGCCAGGCGCGCGACGGCGGCAGTTGGCATGTCCAGGTGTCGCTGGCGCAGACCGGACGCTGGCTGTGGAATCTCGGGCGCGTCAGCGACGGTTTTGCGATCGAGGAACGCAAGGCGGAGGCGGTGATGCCTTTCATCGAAGAGATGGACTCGGGCTTCGGGACGCTGCGGTCGGTGAGGCACTCGGCGCTTCTGTCGAAGACCCCGGCATTCTGGGCCCGCCCGGCAATGCCGCTCGGCAGCCATCCGCCGCAATGGCCCGTGCGCGAATAGCAGGTCCCCTCGCTCAGGGCTGCCTCTCCAAACTTTAATCGCGTCCGGTACGGCTATTTTGCTTTTTTGGGTTGTGCGGGACGCCAATTGGGCACTATAGCGCAGGGTGGGACAAATTGTCGCTGGAACCCATGCCGTATGTTTGGCAAACTTTGCAAGCAATTACAATTGGTTAACTCAAAGAAATGGGTCGTGGCCATTGCCTTGATGGTACTGGCCGGGGCGGCCGTTTATGGCGCCGGCGCCTATCTCGGCGGCCCCAAAGGCGGGCATTCGGAAATCTCGAGCCAGTCCCGCAGGGGCTTGCAGCGCTACACGCCGAGCCCCGCCGAATGGGCCAGCCTGACCATTCAGCCCGTCACCGAACAAGCCTTCCGCGCCGAGCACGTCACCGAAGGCAAGATCGCGATCGACGAAGATCACTCGACGCCGGTGTTCTCGCCCTATGCGGGCCGGGTCACCAAGCTATTGGCCAAGCCAGGCGATAGCGTCGTCAAGGGCCAGCCGCTGTTCGTGATCGAGGCCGCCGACAACGTTCAGGCACAAAACGATTTCATTGCGGCGATGACCGCCATGAACAAGGCGAAGTCCGCGCTCGATCTGGCGGAGTTGCAGGGGGCGCGCGCCAAGGATCTGTTCGAGGGCAAGGCCGTTCCGCTGAAGGATTATCAGCAGAGCCAGGCGACGCTGATCCAGGCGCAGAACGACATGCGCTCGTCGGAAACGGCCGTCCAGGCAGCGCGCAACAAATTGCGCCTGCTCGGCCTCACCGACGAGGACATCGCGACCTTCCAGGAGAAGGGCCGCATCAATCCCGAAATCACCATCTTCGCGCCGATCTCGGGCACCGTCGTCCAACGCAAGATCGGCCCAGGGCAATACGTCAACGCCGGCGCCAGCGACCCCGTCTATGTGATCGGCGATCTCTCCACCGTCTGGATGACGGCCTTCGTCCGCGAAAGCGACTGCGCCAACGTCGCGGTCGGGCAGGAAGCCACCTTCAATGTGCTGGCGCTGCCGGGCCGTTCGCTCTCGGCGCGGATCAATTACGTCGCGACCGCAATTGATCCTGCGACGCGGCGGCTGCTCGTCCGCGCCACCGTCGACAACAAGAACGGTACGCTGAAGCCAGAAATGTTTGCCAACGTCACGATCTATTCGGCGGGCGATCGTCCGGCAGTCGGCGTGCCGAAGCAGGCGTTGATCTATGAAGGCGATCAGGTTCGGATCTGGGTCGCGCATCCGGACAAGACGATTGAACTGCGTCAGATCAAGCCCGGCCTCACCAACGGCGATCTCGTCGAGGTGGTCGGCAATCTGAAGCCCGGCGAGCAGATCGTTACCAAGGGCGCACTGTTCATCGATCGTGCCGCGTCCGGCAGCTGACCCCTTAATTGAAAGCTCCGGTCTGAATGGATCGCCTGGTCGCCCTAGCCGTCAGCCGCCGCTATTTGATGGTCGGCATGTTCATCGCCGTGCTGGTGGGCGGCCTGATCGCGTTCAAGCAGCTCAACATCGAGGCCTATCCCGATCCGACCCCGCCGATGGTCGACATCGTGACGCAAAGCCCGGGGCTGTCGTCGGAGGAGATCGAGCGCTACATCACGATCCCGATCGAGACCCAGGTCGCCGGCATCAAGAACCTGCGCACCATCCGCACCATCTCGCTGTACGGATTGTCCGACGTCAAACTGCAGTTCTCATTCGATTACAGCTATGAAGAGGCGTTGCAGCAGGTCCTGAACCGGCTGTCGCAGCTCGCGCCGTTGCCGGGCAACGTGCAGCCGACCATTTCGCCGCTGAGTCCGACCGGCGAGATTTTTCGCTACCGCCTGAAGGGGCCGCCGAATTACAGCGTGCTCGACCTCAAGACGCTGCAGGACTGGGTGCTGCAGCGGCGCTTTCGCGCCGTGCCCGGGGTCATCGACGTCACCGGCTGGGGCGGCAAGACCAAGACCTACGAGCTGCAGGTCGATTTCAACAAACTTGTTGCCAACGGACTGACGCTGCCGCAGGTGCTGCAGGCCGTTTCCAACGCCAACATCAATGTGGGCGGCAACACCGTCAATATCGGCGCGCAATCCGCCGTAGTGCGCGGGGTCGGCCTGATCCGCTCGATCGACGACTTGAGCAACACCATGGTGTCGCAGTCGGGCGGCAATCCGGTGCTGGTGCGCGACATCGCCCATGTCACGATCGGCGAGAAGCCGCGGCTCGGCATCGCCGGCCTCGACCAGGACGACGACATCGTGCAGGGCATCGTCTTGATGCGGCGCGGCGAGCAGAGTTCGCCGACCATTGCCCGGGTCGAAAAGCTCGTCCATGACATCAATCATTCCTCGATCCTGCCGCCGGGTGTGAGAATCGAGCGGATCTACGACCGCAAGGATCTGATCGACATCACCACGCATACGGTGCTGCACAACATGGTGGTCGGGATCATCCTGATCGTGCTGCTGCAGTGGGTGTTCCTCGGCGACCTCCGCAGCGCGCTGATCGTCGGCGCAACAATTCCGTTCGCGCTGTTTTTCGCCGTCATCATCCTGGTGCTGCGCGGCGAATCCGCCAATCTGCTGTCGGTCGGCGCGATCGATTTCGGCCTGATCGTCGACGCCACCGTGATCATGGTGGAGGCGATCTTCCGGCGGCTGACGCAGACCACCGCAATGTCCGAAGCCGAGCGCAGCGACATCTCCTTCGACACCAAGATGGGGATGAAGAGCCACGCGATCTTGTCTGCGGCCGCCGATGTGTCGCGCTCGATCTTCTTTGCCGCGGCGATCATCATCGCCGCCTTCCTGCCGCTGTTTACGCTGAGCGGCGTCGAAGGCAATATCTTTGGGCCGATGGCGCGGACCTACGCCTATGCGTTGGCCGGCGGACTGATCGCGACCTTTACGGTGACGCCGGCGCTGAGCGCGATCATTCTGCCCTCGCATCTGGAAGAAACCGAAACCTGGATCGTGAAACAGCTCGACCGGCTGTATGTACCGGTATTGAAATGGGCAATCGCGAACCGAAAGATCGTGCTGGCCGGCGCTGCCGTGCTCGTCCTGATGACGATTGCGTTCGCGCGGCTGCTGGGGCTGGAATTCCTGCCCAAACTGGAAGAGGGCAATCTCTGGATCCGAGCCACGCTGCCGCCGACCATTTCTCTGCAGGAGGGCAACGCCTACGTCAACGAGATGCGCAAGGTCATCCGCGCGCGCCCCGAGGTGGAATCGGTGGTGTCGCAGCACGGTCGCCCCGACGACGGCACCGACGCCGCCGGCCTGTTCAACGCGGAGTTTTTCGCGCCGTTAAAGCCCAACAACGAATGGCCCGGCACCCGGGACAAGGACGAACTGACCGCGCAACTGCTCGGAGAGTTACAGGACAAATTCTCGGGCGTCGAATTCAACTTCTCGCAATATCTGCAGGACAACGTCTCGGAGGCGGTCTCGGGCGTCAAGGGCGAGAACTCGATCAAGCTCTACGGCAATGACCTGCAGGCGCTGACGGACACCGCCAACAAGATCAAATCCGTGCTCGGCACCGTGCAGGGCGTCACCGACCTCGCGGTGTTCACCTCGCTCGGCCAGCCCACCATCCAGATCGATATCGATCGCGCCCGCGCGGCGCGCTATGGACTGTCGCCCGGCGATATCAACGCGACCATCAAGGTCGCGATCGGCGGCGACAGCGCCGGCGACCTCTACGAGCCCGGCAGCGACCGGCATTTCCCGATCATCGTTCGTCTTGCCCCGGAATACCGCAAGAGCGCGGAGGCGATCCATAACTTGCGGATCGGCGTGGCCGGGCAGGGCGGCACGATCACGCAGATCCCGCTCAGCGAGGTCGCCTCGATCAACCTGATCTCGGGCGCCGCCTACATCTACCGCGAACAACAGGAACGCTATCTGCCGATCAAGTTCTCGGTTCGCAACCGCGACCTCGGCAGTGCGATCCATGAAGCCCAGGACAAGGTCGCCGCCGAGGTGCAATTGCCGCCGGGATCGCGGATCGAATGGGTCGGCGAATTCGGCAATCTGCAGGACGCCATCAAGCGGCTGTCGATCGTGGTGCCGATCAGTCTCGCGCTGATTGGCGTGCTGCTATTTTTCAATTTCGGTTCGATGGTCGACACGCTGCTTGCGATGAGCGTGATCCCGATGGCGATCTTCGGCGGCGTGCTCGGATTGTTGATCTCGGGGATTCCCTTCAGCGTGTCGGCGGCGATCGGCTTCATCGCGCTGTTCGGCATTGCCGTGATGGACGGCATCATCATCCTGTCGCAGTACAATCAGCTGATCGACGCAGGCTATGAGCGGATGCGCGCGGTGATCCGCACCGGCGAGCTGCAACTGCGGCCGGTGCTGATGACCTGCGTGGTGGCCGGCGTCGGCCTGTTGCCGGCGGCGGTGTCGGAGGGGATCGGCTCGCAGGTGCAAAAGCCGCTGGCGATCGTGGTCGTCACCGGCATGATGCTGGCACCGATCGTGATCCTGGTGACGCTGCCGGTGCTGATCTCGGTGTTTTCGCGCCGCGCACGCTAAATAGTTGTGGGCATGTGCCCATGTTTCCTGCCCACTCGGTTTGTGGTTGACGCGATCCGGCGGCCGTTCCTTGATAACGGCAGCGACAACCGCAGGAGCAAGCCATGCGGATCGAGGAAAGCCAAGGATCTAACCAAGGATCTACGGGGCAACAAAACGGCCACGCGCCGCCGGCGAAATCGGCGCCTACGGCCGAGCAGATTCTCGGCGAAATCCGCGACTATTGCCGCCAGACGCGCACGGCCGAATCGACCTTCGGGAGGCTGGTGGTCAATGACGGCAAGCTGGTGTCGCGCTTACGCGACGGCGCCCGGATCACGACCGGCACGCTCGACAAGGTCCGCGCCTATCTCGCCGAGCACCTGCCGGCGTCGGCTGCCGCACCTACCAGTTTGCCTTCGACCAAGCCGCTGAATGGCGCGGCCGCTGCCAATACCGTCGCGCCGCCGGGCTTCCGATTCTTCGACAACCGGCAAAAGTACCTGCTGTTCGTCTCGACCTGCAGCGAGAAGACCGAGGTTGGCAACCGTATTTCGCTCGAACTCGGCAATTTGCAGCCGGCGCCGCCGGCGCTTCGCATTTTCGACGCCGGCGTCGGCGACGGCACCGTGCTGTCGCGGGTAATGCGGGCCGTGCATGCGCGATTTCCCACCATGCCGCTCTATGTCGTGGCGAAGGAAATCAGTTACGAAGACGTCCGCCTGATGCTGGAGAAGATGGCGGACCGCCTGTTCGAGCATCCTGCGACGGTGCTGGTCGTGACCAACCTCTATTACGCCGAGGCGCCATGGCTGACGCCACGCTCGGTCACGTCAGCGCAAGGCCTGATCTGGAAAGACGTCACGCTATCAGGCAACACCGCGCACGGCTTCGCCGAGCAGATCGGCGAACTCGAAAGCTTCCTCGCCGAGAACTGGCGCGCCGGCATCAGCCCGACCACGGGCAATCCGGTGTATCAGCGCCCCGTGATCCTGACGCTGCGGCGTGAGGATCATTCCTTCCTGCTCGATCCGATCATGCCGCGGCCCGGCCGCGTAATGGCCGATTACGACCTGGTGATCGCCTCACAGCCTTACCGGGCGCGGGCGAGCGTCGAGTTCAAGGCTTCGAAAGTCGTGACGCCGCTGGTCAAGGCGCTGCGTCCAGGCGGACGGCTGATCGGCATCCATTCGCACGGCAAGGATCCCGGCATCGAGATCATCGATCAGGTCTGGCCGGGCGACGATCCCTTCAAGACCGACCGCTACGCGATCCTGCGCCAGGTCAAGCACGAGCTTGGCGCGGCCGCACGCCACTACACTTTTAATGCGTCCTCCGATGCACGTTCGATCTTCCGCTACCACATGCACATGCTGCCGGACGAGGTGAGCGGTTCGATCGGGACCTCGACGCTGTTTGCGGCCTGGAACGCTGCGATCTACGTGGCGCAGATCGAGGACAACAGATTGTCGGAAGTGGTTCGCGATGGCCGCTATCTCGAAGCCACCGACCGTGTGCTGAAGAAACATGGCAGCCTCTGGTTCAATGACGAAACCTATGTGATCTCGCGCCGCCGCGCGCCAGCATGACAAGTGGAGGCGTCCGTGATCGTCTCCGATCAATCCCCCAGATTAGCCGCGCTGCTGTCGAAGGCCTCCGTCGAAATCTCCTCGCGCGGGCATCAGGTCGCGCAACTGAGCGATCATTTCGCTGCCGGCACCGACGTTACGATCACGTTCCTGCCCGGCGACAACTATCGCCACAACATTGAGACGGCTGCCGCGCTGCGTCGCGCCGGATACAATCCGGTGCCCCATCTCGCGGCGCGCGAAATGCCCTCGCGGGAAGCATTTGACGATTTCCTGGCGCGGGCACGCGGCGAAGCTGACGTGTCGCGCATTCTCCTGATCGCCGGCGATGTCGCCGCTGCGAGAGGTCCGTTCAAATCGACGCGCGATGTTGTCGCCAGCGGCTTGCTCGAGGCGCACGCGATTGCATCCGTCAGTGTGGCCGGCCATCCCGAGGGCCACCCTTATCTCGAACTGCCGGAAGCGCTCAACGGTCTGAAGGCATGGCGCGACTGGGGGCAGCGGACGGGAACGCGGGTCGATGTGGTCACGCAATTCTGCTTCGAGAGCACGCCGATCCTGCAATGGATCGGCGCCCTCAATCGCGCCGGCATCGATCTGCCTGTTATCGTCGGCCTGGCCGGTCCGGCAACGCCGGCGACACTGACAAAATTCGCGCTCCGTTGCGGCATCGGTAATTCCATGCGCGCGCTGCGGGCCCAGATCGGCCGGTTCGGCCGGCTACTGACGGACACCGGACCTGACGACGTCGTCAGGGGATTGCGAGCGGCGCCTGCGGCGGCGACCGCGCCGATCACCGGATTTCACCTGTTTCCGTTTGGCGGCCTGCGCAAGGCCGGCGACTGGCTGCGCGACTTTGACTGTGACCCGCGCGTACAGCAGCGGGCCGCAATGTCAGGCGCTGGGCTTCAGAACCCGTAAAGCTGCGCCGGGTTGTCGACCAAGATCTTCTTGCGGATCGCAGCGTCCGGCGCCCAAATGGTCGCTAGAAGGCACCCATCACGGCGGGCCGTCGCGCTAGAGCATGATGAAATTTGGTTAGCTCGATTTGGCCGCAGACGCGCTTCACCTCTCCCGCTTGCGGGGGAGGTCGGCGCGAAGCGCCGGGTGGGGGCTCTCTCCACTCGGCAGTGTCGCCCGCGGAGACACCCCCACCCATAGCCGATGCTCCGCATCGGCGTTCTACTAAAGAACGGCGGCCATGGGCCGCCTATGCCTCCCCCGCAAGCGGGAGAGGGAGCGCACCTTCTTCGTGGTCGCAATCAAATCCAATTTCATCATGCTCTAGCCGCGGATCGTTCCGCAAACTTCCGCGACCAGTTCGGGCAACGGCCGCGATCCATCCATCCGCAGCACGGGGCAGGGCAGTTTGTCGAGCCAAGCCTGATGCTTTGCTTGCGTACGGCTCACGTTGCCTTCTCATAACCCGACGCCCATTCGATGAATTCCTCGGTCTCTGCATGCCGGTAGCCACCGGGCGCCACCGCGTGGGCGCCAAATCGGGTGGCCTCGCGGGCGTGCAGCCGTTGCAATCGTATCTCGCGATGGGTTGTGAGGAAGATCACTACGTCGAAATTTGGAATCAGCACGTCACCCCAACCGTTAAGCGATCCGCTCAATACCCACGCCGCGCGCGGCAGGAAGATATCCTGCATCAGCGTCAGGCGCTCCGTAACATCGCGAATATGCCGGAAGGGCGGATCGGTCGGCAGCCAGAAGTAATCGTCGGTGTCGTGATGCGGGACCGCCAGCGCACTTGCGAGCGCGCGGCCAAGGCTGGTGACGCCCGCACCCGATGCCCCCATCACGCGTATGCGGCAGCTCTGCATTTGTTCGCTCCGGCTTATCGCTTCGGTAACGCAACCGGTCTATCGAACCAGAAGCCGCCCAAATTTGACTAAAGATCCGCCCGCCCGGAATATCTCCTATCCCTGGAATCAATTCATGAAGAAATTTTCGCAAAAATTCAAAACCGGCGTCTCCGTGGCCGCCGTGGTCGTCGTGCTGCTCGGCGTTTACAGCTATCGCAAGCTTCAGGCGCTGGCCGCCGACCCTACCGGCGAAAAGGATTGCGGCCCGGCGGTCGGCGGCGGCGAGCAGGCGAAGATCGATCTGGAGCGGATCAAGGCGATAGCGCCGCTCAAGGACGTGAAATGGTCGCAGCTTGGCGGCAGCATCAATGATGCGAGCTGTCTCAACAAGACCGAAATCTATGGCGTGGTCGCGGTGCGCAGCGTTGAGGACGTCGCCAGGACGCTGGCCTTTGCGCGCGACAACAAGCTCTCCGTCACCACCGCCGGCGTCCGCCACAGCATGGGCGGGCACGCCTTCCGCAAGGGCGGCATTGTGCTTGATATGCGCGACTTCAACAAGATCGTGCTCAACGAGAGCACGCGGTCGATCACGGTGCAACCGGGCGCGACCTGGCACGACATCCAGAACGTGCTGCATCCGCGCTTTGCAGTGCGCGCCATGCAATCGACCGACATCTTCACCGTCGGCGGCTCGATCTCGGTCAATGCCCACGGCATGGACCATCAGGCCGGCGCGCTCGCGAAATCGATCAAGTCGATGAAGGTGATGCTGGCGGACGGTTCGCTGCGCACGGTATCGTCGACCGAGAATGCGGATCTGTTCAACCTCGTGGTCGGCGGCTACGGCCTGTTCGGCGTAATCGTCGAGGCCGAGCTCGGTATTGCCGACAACCTCGTGTACCAGACCGGCCGTCGCGTGATGGACTACAAGGAATTTCCGGCGCTGTTCGCCGGCGAGATTGAGAAGGACACCAATATCGGCCTGATGTACGGCCATCTCTCGACCGCGCCGAGCACGTTCCTGAAGGAGCTGCTGCTCTATACCTACACCAAGGTCGACGGTACCGATTTCAAGCGCCAGCCGCTCGGCGAAGTCAGCGGCACCAAGCTGCGGCGGCTGACCATCAACCTATCAAAGCAAGGTCCGCTGTTTCAGGAGATGAAGTGGCTTTCCGAGAAGCACATCGAGCATCGGATGGAAAACTGCACGGTGACGCGCGCGCAGGCGATCGGATCGGCGGAGGCCTGTCTCGTCAACCGCAATGATCCGATGCACGATTCCGTGCCTTATCTGCGCAACTCGCTACCTGACGATACTGACATCCTGCACGAATATTTCATCCCGCGCAGCCAGTTCGTCTCGTTTGTCGATGGCATGCGCAAGGTGCTGATCGACAACAAGACCAATCTGCTGAACGCATCGGTGCGGGTCGTGCATCAGGAGAACAATTTCCTGACTTATTCGCCGGAGCCGGCGTTCTCGCTGGTGCTCTACATCAACCAGACCACGGACGAAGAGGGCAACCGGCGGATGAAGAAGGCGACGGAAGAATTGATCGGCCTCACCATCGCGCACAAGGGCCGGTTCTTCCTGCCTTACCAGCTCTACTATTCGAAAGACCAGTTGCAGCGCTCATACCCAGAGATCAACGACTTCTTCGCAGCGAAACGGAAGTATGATCCGGGCGAGTTGTTCACCAATACATTTTACCAGAAGTACGCGTCGTGATGCCTGTCCGCCCTACTGAGCATCGTGCATTGCTCAGAACAGCGAGATCGTCATCATAGACATCACAAGAAATCTCGCAGCCTCGCAATTTCGACCACGAGTTCGGCGGAGATTATTTTAGGGATCAAATCGCCCTGTGGGGCGGTATGAATCTCGTAGAGATGACGTTGGCTGAGCGGTTGCTGCAGAAACTTGGTGATGCATTCGTCCAAGGTGCCATCAAGGACCGAGTACGGTATCGACCAAGCAGCGTCTTTGACGCGTTCGTTGTTTTTCGAAGGCCATTTCTTTAGAACGGCAGGAGCATGAAAGTCCGTTTGAGCACTCCTTAAGGATTGGCTTCCCCGTTGGGAATGACAAAAGTCTGGCCGGGATAGATCAGGTTTGGATTGCGGATTTGCTCTCGGTTGGCCTTGTAAATCGTGGCGTAGCGCGTGCCCGCGCCGAGAGTGGCCTGGCTGATGCGCCACAGGCTGTCACCGCGCGATACCGTGGTGGTCGTGATCTTCGGCACCACGACGCTGGATGAGTTCGTGACGTCCGGCAGGGCGGCCGAGGCATCCGCCACCTGGGGCTTCGCCAAGGCGACGGAGTCTGGTTTGGAAGGTGAAGTCCGCGGCGGCACCGACGCGGTAACCACCGGATCGGGCGCGTTGAACGGCACCTCGGCGCGTCCACGCACCGCGCCGGACTTCGAATCCACCTCGTCCAGTCTTACGCGGTAGTTCCCGGGCCCGATCCCTTCATTGATCGTGACGGCAAAGCGTCCGTCCGCTCCCGCCGTTACCGACGCAATGAAGCTGTCGTTCAGATAGAGCCTCACCGGAGCGCCGGCGCGCGCGCGGCCGCTTACATGGAATTTGCCGCCGGCTTCGGTCTCGACCGCCTCCACGACCACGGCGGCGGTTTCCCCCTTTGGCTGGGCCGGCTGTGACATCACGACAGTGGGTTTGTTTGGCGCCATCAGCGCCACGACCGGCCGTTCCTTCAGGTTCGGCTCAAGCGCCACCGTTACACTCTGCTTCGACATGGTTTGTCTGCCGTCGGGCTGCTTGGCGCGCAACGTCAGATCATAAGTGCCTGGCGGAAGCGGGCGCGGGATCATCGCGAATTGTCCGGATTGATCCGCGACCACGCGATCATGCAGTTCGCCATTGCGCAGCAGTTCCACGGTGACGCCCGGCGCCGCGCGTCCCGCGATTACCGCTTCGCCGTTCGGCTCGATGCGGGCGACATCGAATGCCGGCAAGCCGTCGCCGCTCTCGGGCGCTGTGGTCGATCCGGCCAGCGCGGCTGTCACCGCGTTTGCCGCCGCCTGCGCGCTTGCGAGTGCGGCCGGTCCCTTGGCTGTCTCGTCAGTGGCCGGTTTTGGCGCGACGCTTGCGGCCTTGTCAGCAGTCGGCTCGCGCCCGACGTACTGCATGGCGACGATCGTTCCGATGCCACTCGCCGCGACAAGCCCTATCAGGGGCGCGACCATTCGGTTCATGGATATCTTGATCATGGTCTTTAGCCCGTCGGCCGGAGGTCGGCCCGCCACCAGTATACAGCGATTTCGGTCGAAATGGGTACCCAAGCGGCAAGAAGAAGCTGAAGGTACGGAAGGATTAAGCCGTTCGAGGTGGACCGGCCAGGATGACTGGAACTCTGGTCCGTCAAAGCTGCGCCGTGAACCGCTTTGGCGGCTGGCCGCTGCAGCCGCCCGCCTGTTCGGCGTCGAGCACCAACAGCGCGCCGGCCGCGTAGAGACGGCCGACGAAATCGGCGTCGTCGGAACGCGCGATGGTGACGTAGTTGTTCGACGCAAGAATACGGCCGTTGGCCTTGGTGATAGCAGCCAGTGCCTGGGCCGGCGGACCTATCACCGCCATTGACTTGCCGGGGGCTGAGCCGAAGGTCAACGCGGTGACAACGGCAAGCCAGCCGCACACGACCAGGGCGATCCCGCCGGCAATCCGGCCCAATGGCCAAGCTCGCTTCTCCGGACGCCCGTCAGTAGTCATAGAAGTGCTCAATGCTTGCACCCTTGGTTTTGAGCTCGCGGTTGATATCGACGAGCCGGTCGATCCTTGCCTTCAGGCCCGCCCGGCGGAAGCCGGGCTTCGCATCGAGTTCCAGTGAAAACAGCTCCGTCGTACCGTTGATATCGAGCTTGGCGGCGTCGGGCGCAATCACGGTGACGAAAATGTCGTGATTGCCCGCGATCTCCGCAACCCCGTAACCCTGATCCAGCAGCCCCAGCAGGATATCGGTGAACGCCTTGTAGCGCGGCGTCTGCACGAGCTGCCATTGTGCGTTGAGTGCGCGGATCGGCTTGATGCGCGGTTCTTTTGCCAGTAGCTCCGGCGGCAGCGTCGCGACGGCAAGCATGATGTCGCGTGGCTCGTTGTCATTGCTGGCGTCGAGCGCCTTCTGGATCAGCGAGGCATAGCCGATCTTGACGAAGTATTCCGCGCCGAGCGCGAAGTCACGCTCCCAACTGCGCACCTTGCTCGGCGTCGGCGCCGAGATCGCGAGGAGACCGTCGAGCTTCTCGCGGAAAGGATATTTGTACCAGGGGATGGTGTAGAGGAACGCGGAATAATCCTGCAGCACGGCGCGGCCAAATTCATCCTGCGGGGTGTGCTTCTCGCCCCTGATCCATTCGAACGCGCGGCCGATGGTATTTTCGTAGAACCCTTTGATGGCATATTCGACGGAATAGCTGATGCCGATCACGTAAATCATCGTCTTCACTTCGGCCAGCGATTCTCCTGTCGCGGGCACGGCGCGGTTGATGGTGCAGAAACTGCGCCAGAAACCGAAGATATGTCCGAGATAGTTGAATTGGCTTTCGCTGGAGCGGTCGAGGAAGCGGCCGAAATCCTCGAAGGAATAGACGATGTACCATTCGGGGAACGTGAAGAACGTGTTGTTCAGCTTGCGCCGGTAGCCCGGCTCGTCGATGGCGGGCAGGGTCACCGCCGGCGCGGTCGAGGCCGATGTGCTGGCCGCGGGCCGGCACGTGCCCTCGACATAGGCCAGCGGCACAAGCACCGTCAGCGCAATCAGGATTGCGACGACAGCGAGGGTACGCCGCAGCCATTTAAGCATGAACGACGGTCCGCGTCCGCGGCGCGAGCAGATAGCCGATCACGATCGCCACGCCGCCGAGGCCGAGATGCGGCGCGTTGGCGAAAAACCGCGTCGAGAGCGGCAGGTTGAGGACGCCGTTGATCAGGATGCCGAAGTCGAGATAACCGCTGCCGGTAAGCAGGCCGAGCACGCCATCGGCAAAATAGAACACGCCGAATAATTGGAAGAACAATTCCGAGGCGCGACGCGAGGTCATCGCCGCAATTGCGGCCCATAGCGCCGACACCAGATGCAGGCCGTCGGCATACCAGGTGCGGCGAAACAGGCCGAAGATCATATCATTGGCGTCGATGAAGGCCGGGATGTAGCCGGTGAGGATGACGAAGCCGAGCAGGGCGGCGTAGCCCCAGGCGCACAATCTGATGATGTCCATGATGTCTCCGGCCGGTGCGAATCTCGGGGCCAGTCTAGAGTTTTCCAATTGTCTTGAGCAGGGCGTCGTTGAACAGGTCGGGGTCCTCGATCTGCGGAATGTGACCGAGCCCCGGCAGCAACGTCAGCTCCGTATCTGATGGCAGCAGCGTTCCAAGGTCGAGGGCTTGCTCGACCGGGGTGATGGTGTCCTTGTCGCCCCACAGGATCGCGACGGGGACTTCCAGCTTCGCATATGCATTGCGGTCCGCGCTCGCGGCGTTGGTGTCGGAGCCGAGGAAATAATACAGCCAGTCGGCGATATCGCTCGTGCTGTCGCGCTGCGCCAGCGGCCTTTGCAGGATCGCTACATATTCCGGCAGCGCGCGCTCCTTCTTCGCGATCATCGATTGAAGCAGCATTTGCGTTGCGATCGGATTGGTGATGGTCAGCGACACCAGGATTTCGCGGATCCATTGCGGTTGGATCACCCAAGGCGCCGCCGATGGCACAGCCGTCAATCCGAGCGCGGCATCGACCAGCACCAGGGCCCGTGCCCGATCTGGATATCGCATCACGAGTTCGGTCGCCGCACCAGCGCCGAAGGAATGACCGACGATGATGGCGGGCGGGGCCTCCAATGTCTCGAGCACGTCGTTGATTCGGGAAGCCTGGTTCTGCCGGGTGTAACTGCCGGGACGATCCGAGAATCCAAACGGCGGCAGGTCAAGCGCGATCACATGAAAGCCGGCCGCGGCCAGCACGTCGGTGGTGTGCCGCCATAGCTCGCTCCACGCCGCCGTGCCGTGAAACAGGACCACGGGAATGCCATTCGCCGGACCCTTCTCCTGCACGAACACGCCGCCCGAACGGGTCGGCACCAGATGGCCGGTCTTTGGCGCCAGTTGGGCGCGCACGCCGGTCTCGCGTATCGACGCCGCCATGCGAAATGAGGTGATCAGGAGAATTACCAACAGGAAGAGGATCAACAGGCCGTTGGCCGACCAGCGCAGAATGTTTGAAACCACGAGGCCTCGCGAAATTGATCATCAAAAGGGAGCGGGAACGGACCCGAGTTTTAGGCCAAGGCGAGTTGCTGGCGACTGAAAATACCGGACATGATCAGCGTCCGGTTAACACCACGACAAAATACAACCTACTGCCCGGACGGCGTCCGCAGGCCGTGCCAAGCGTCGCGCACCTGATGGTAGTGCACTTCCGGCAGATAGTCCGGCGTTTTGAGGCCGAGATTCTTGACGTCGAGCCGGCCGATGGCGCTCAGCAGCGTATAGGAGGCGATGACGCGGTCGCGCTGCGCGCCGATCAGCCGCGCCTTTGCCAAGATCAGGTCCTGCTGCGCGTTAAGCACGTCGACGGTGGTGCGCTGGCCGCCCGCCGCTTCCCGCTGCACGCCCTGCAGCGCGACGGTGGCAGCGCGCACTTCCGCTTCGGATGCCGTAACCGCAATCTTGGCACCTTCATTGGCGACCCAGGCGCCGACCGCGGCGGTGCGAGCCTGATTGCGGACCTGGTCCAGCACCTGCCGGCTTTGAGTTGCGATTTCCTTGGCCTGCCGGGTCTGTGAGGCGGCCATGCCGCCATCATAGATCGGCTGCGTGAGCTGGCCGGTCACGGAAGCCTGGTCGGTCCCGAATGTGCCGAGCGTAGGGTCCGACTGCTTACTGCGGCTGGCGCTGCCTTGCAGCGTGATCGTCGGCATCAAGCTGCTTTCGGCGACGCGGATAGAAGTCGAGGCGACGTCGACATCGAAGCTTGCCGCCATCACCGCGGGATGTTCGCGGAAGGCCTGCCCGGTGGCGTCGTCGCGGCTGCGCGGCAGCAGGCGATCCACGGCTTCGGCAGGGCGGAGCACGGTGGGCGCGTTGCCGATGACCTGAAGATAGGTCGCTTGGCTGACGGCCAGATTGACCTCAGCGGCATTCAAATCTGCGCGACCCCGGCTCAGACGTGCCTCGGCCTGTGCAGCATCGGTGGGCGTGACGTCGCCGGCATTCAGACGCTTCTGGGTGATGCCGAGCGTTTCCTGCAGAAACGCCACGTTGGCGCGCTGGGCTTCGACCAGCGATTGGTTGGCGAGAACGTTTGTGTAGACCGTGACCGCATCCAGCAGCACGCCCTGACCGACATTGCGCAGCGCCTCGCGACCGGCCTGCACCTGCAATTCCGCCACGCGTACACTGTTGGCGGTCCTGAAGCCGTTGAACAACGTTTGGGATACGGTCACGCCAATGGTCCAGGGCTTCAGGTTCGCCGACTGGACGGTGTTGTCGGGCAAGAGGTTGCGCACCGCCTGAAAGCCGGCGGAGAGAGTAGCGACGATCTGCGGCCGATAGCCCGAAAGCGCCTGCGGCACGTTCTCGTCGGTGGCGCGCTGACGGGCGCGTTCGGCATTGAGTGCGGGATTGGTCTGGTAGGCCTTGGCCAGCGCCTCGGGGAGGCTTTCACCATACGCGGCCGGCGCCGCAAACGCGAGGCAAGCCACGGCAAGGCAAATGCCCGATCGAAGCAACCATCTTTCAACGTGGCCAACCCTGGCGGCGCGCCTAGTCATTTGATTCCGTAGTCAACACGAGAACGTGATAACCCTGCTTCGAGCCATCCCGCTCTATTTTCTTGTTTGAGCATGACCATCAGGAGTGCCGGTTACCCGTCATTCCGGATCATGCATTGTCCGTCCGCCCCCGCCGACAGTCGTCTACCTGTTTAGGGGGCACCATGGCCACAGGCAAACTGCCGCGCGACATCAGTACATTAATTCGGTGAAATCCGTGCTTGGCTGTTGCCGGTTCGTCACAGACGAATCTTTGGGTGAAGATAGGCTATAGCTCTCGTGGCTGGCGTCCGATTCCAGGGCGGCTGCCTGCTAGCTACGCCCAGGTTCGCATTTGATGCCAAAGCTGTTTGCCGATCCCGAAGCGATCGCGGAGGATATCATCCGCGATGTCGGAACCAATCTCGTGGTTGGATTGCCGCTCGGGCTCGGCAAGGCCAACCACGTCGTCAACGCGCTGTATGCGCGCGCCGCTGCCGACCGTTCGATCAAGCTGACGTTATTTTCGGCACTGACGCTGGAAAAGCCACGGCCCTCGAGCCTGCTCGAACAACGTTTCATCAGCCCCGTGATTGATCGCCTGTTTGGTGACTATCCCGACTTGACCTATGCGAATGCACTGCACGTCGGAGAGCTGCCGCCCAACGTCAAGGTGATCGAGTTTTTCTTCCTGGCGGGCAAATGGCTGCAGGTGCCGTTCGCGCAGCAGCATTACATCTCCGCAAACTATACCCATGCTGCATCGTATTTGCTGGCGCGCGGGCTCAACGTCGTCACGCCATTGGTGGCCAAGCGCGTAGTCGACGGCGTGACCCGTTACAGTCTGAGCTGCAACACCGACACAGCGCTTGATCTGCTGCGCGCCCGCGCCGAGGGGCGCGCTTCGTTCAAGGTGTTCGCGCAAGTCAATTCAGAACTGCCGTTCATGCCGGGTGTGGGCGATCTACCGGCGGACCAATTTTCCGCCGTGCTCGACAGCCCCGCGACGGATTTTCCGCTATTCGCCCCGCCGGCCGAGCCGGTCAGCGACACCAAATACGCGATCGGGCTTCACGCCGCGAGTCTCGTACCTGATGGCGGCACGCTGCAGATCGGCATCGGGCAAGTTGGCGATGCGCTGGCGCAGGGGCTGATCGTCCGTCATCGCGACAAAGCGCAGTTCCGCGCCATCATGAAGCGGCTCGCGCCGGGCGTGGAGCCGATGGAGAGCGCGCCGTTTGAGAAGGGACTCTACGGCGTCAGCGAAATGCTGATCGAGGCGTTTCTTAGCCTGATCGAGGCCGATATTCTCAAGCGCGAGGTCGACGGCGTCGTGCTGCACGGCGCATTTTTCCTCGGGCCGAAATCGTTCTATCGCGCGTTGCGCGAGATGCCGCCCAACCAGCTCGCGCGCATCCAGATGATGCCGGTATCGTTCACCAACGAACTCTATGGCGACGAGGATGCCAAGCGCCGCGCGCGCGTCGGCGCCCGCTTCGTCAACAACGCGATGATGGCGACGCTGATGGGAGCGGCGGTCTCCGATGGTCTCGACAATGGCCAGGTCGTCAGCGGCGTCGGCGGCCAGTACAATTTCGTCGCGCAGGCGTTCGCACTTCAAGGCGCACGCTCGGTCCTCACGCTGGAAGCGACGCGACAGGCGGGCAGGAGGACGCACTCCAACATCCGCTGGAACTACGGCCACCAGACCATCCCGCGGCATCTGCGCGACGTCTTCGTCACCGAATACGGCGTTGCCGATGTCAGGGGCAAATCGGACGCCGAGACCATCGCGGCGATGCTGGCGATCACGGATTCGCGTTTCCAGGATGAGCTGACGAAAATCGCCAAAGATGCCGGCAAGCTGCCGAAGGAGCATGAAATTCCGCGTGCGCATCGCGAGAATTTTCCGGAGCGGATCGCGGATGCGTTGAAGCCTGCGCGCGAGGCAGGACTATTGGCGTCATTTCCGTTCGGCAGCGATTTTACCGAGGTCGAGCAGCGGCTGATCCCGGCCTTGCAGTTGCTGCGGGAAGCGCAGCGAACGCCGCTGCGTCTGCCCGGGTTGCTGTGGCAGGGGATAAGACAGCCGCCGGATGCCTCGAGCCGCGAATGCCTGGCGCGGTTAGGACTCGATCGCCCGACGACGTTCGCTGAACGGGGCTATCGCGCGCTGGTGAATGCGGCACTGGCGCGGTGCAGTAGGGTGGGCAAAGCCACCGGGTCGCGCGCAACGCGCGCCCGATGACAGGCTCCGTGTGCCCACCATCACTTGTGCCTCGCGCAAGAATGGTGGGCACGGCGCTGCGCGCCTTTGCCCACCCTACAAAACTGGAGCTCGGCCTCATCTATTCTTGTTCACCGGCTTGCGCTTTTCGATGAACGCGGCCATGCCCTCGGCGCGATCTTCCAGCGCGAAGGTCGAGTGGAACAGGTTGCGCTCGACATTCATCCCCTCCGACAGCGGCGTCTCGAAGGCGCGGTTGATGGCTTCCTTGGCCATTGCGGCCGCAGGCCGCGACATCGAGGCAATTTTTTCTGCCGCCGACAGCGCTTCTTCCATCAATTTGTCGGCCGGCACGACGCGGCTGACGAGGCCGGAACGCTCCGCTTCGGCCGCATCCATCATGCGTCCGGTGAGGCAGAGATCCATCGCCTTCGACTTGCCGATCGCGCGCGTGAGCCGCTGCGTCCCGCCGATGCCCGGGATCGTGCCGAGCGTGATTTCGGGCTGGCCGAATTTGGCGGTATCGGAGGCGATGATGATGTCGCACATCATGGCAAGCTCGCAGCCGCCGCCGAGCGCATAGCCGCTGACGGCCGCGATTGTCGGTTTCCGGCAGGTGGCAACGCGGTCGCCGCCGATGGCGGTGAAATCGCTGGAGAACATATCGATGAAGCTTTTCGGCTGCATCTCCTTGATGTCGGCGCCGGCGGCGAACGCCTTTTCGCTGCCGGTGAGCAGGATGCAGCCGATCTTGTCGTCGGCCTCGAGGTCATCGACCGCGGCAGCGATTTCACGAAACACGCCGAACGACAGCGCGTTGAGCATCTTCGGCCGGTTCAGCGTAATGATGCCGACCGCGCCTTTGCTCTCGACAATGATGTTTTCGAATGTTGCCATGATCCACCCCGGATAGTTCTTTTCGCGGGCAATGTGCCCGCTGCCGGGATGGGCTTCAAGTGGGCTGGAACCGATCCCCGATCCGGGGATGCCGCGTCCGGTAGCCCGATAGCTACGCCATGAACATCCGCGCAGCCGAGGCCATGGTCAGCAGGGCGCCAAAGGCGATGAAGATCTTTCCGATCAGCGAGGTCTTGTCCAGGGTGGAACTCTCGTTGTTGGCGGCTTGATCGGAGGCTTCCGATGCAGGTTTGGTCGAAGCCATCGCGACCGTCTGCGTGGCGGAGTCCTCGGGAACGGTCGCCTGCAGCGCCCGATCGACATCGTTGAGCTGGTCTGAGGCAACTACGGTGGCATCGGCCGACGTCTCGGCGTCAGCCGGCTCGTCCCCCGCCGCTTGCAGGACGGTGTTGGCCTTCTCAGACATCGCGGCCGACATCCCCTTGGCGCTGTCGGGCGGCGCATCGGCTGTGGTCATTTGCGCGTTGGCGTTGGCGAGCCATTCGGGCATCGCGGACGGAGTGCCGCCGCCCGCATCGGCGACCTGCTTTTCCTCAGGCTTTTTGTCCTCGGGTTTCGCTGCTGCGCGCGTAGATTTGCGGTCGGCGGAGCGTTTCTTCAGGTGACGAGAACCCTGCCTGACGGACTTTTCGGATGTCGCGTTCTCTGGTTTCGATACCGCGGCGCCCTCGTCACCGGCGGCCGTCGCCGGCGATGGTCCTGCGAAACTCAACAGAAGCCCTGCTGCAAGAATGAAGGCCGACCCCGCGCTGGCTCGGATCGTCATATGGAATCTCCCCATTGGCCGCCGCCCAGCGGCGAAATGAGACCCCGCAGGTGTCTAGAGCACGGCAGAAAATAGGAATCTTCGGGCAAGACCGGGCAAAAGCTGGGCAATGGCGCTACATCGACGAGCTGGCATCAATTTTTGCCGGCGCGGACTGCTCCAGAGAGAGCGGGCCACGCCGGATGCGAGTCCGTGCAATCAATGTTATGAGCCTGCCATCGCGCAGCCGGCCGGCCCCGATTCCCGGATAGGGAGCCAGCCCAAGCTGCCGACGGGACCCTCGATCACGAGTTCGTGATCGGATCGTCCTGATGTAACAAATTGAAAGATCGACCGAATTGCAGGGTAGGAGCGCTCTTGCGCGAACGGGATGACGAATGGACCGGCCTGATGCGGTCGGCCATTGCAGGCGACAGTGCGGCGTATCATCGCCTGCTCAAGGCCGTCACGCCGGTGCTCCGGGCTGCGGCGCGCCGCGGTCTGGCGCGCGCAGGGCAACCGGTCGATCAATCCGAGGACATCGTGCAGGACATTTTGCTGGCGGTCCATCTGAAACGGCATACCTGGGATGTCACCGCCCCATTTGCCCCATGGCTGTTCGCGATCGCCCGCAACAAGCTGATCGATGCGCTCCGCCGCCGCGGCCGGCGCATTTTCGTCGATATTGACGATTTCGCCGAGACGCTGCCGGGCGAAACGCCGGCCGAAACGGCTTCGCCAAGCGAGGTCGCCGCCCAGCTCCAGACGCTGCCGGCGCGGCAGCGCGAGGTGCTGCAGTCGATCGCGGTCGACAGCGCCTCGATCAAGGATACGGCGGCGAAGTTTTCGATGAGCGAGGGCGCGGTGCGGGTGGCGCTGCACCGGGGGCTGACCAGCTTGACGGCGAAGTTGCGGGAAAACTGAGCATGGATACCGATCAGCTCATTCGAACGTTGGCCGCTGACAGCGCGCACCGCGCGCGCCCGGTCGGCTTCGCACTGATGCTGGCGCTCCTGGCCGCGGCACCGGTTTCGCTGTTGATGTTCTTCACGGAACTCGGCGTCAGGCCCGACGTGATGGCTGCGATGCGCAATCCGTTCTTCGACCTGAAATTCGCGGTGACACTGGCGCTCGCGATCTCGGCAACTGCCGTCAGCCTGCATCTCTCGCGGCCTGAAGCTTCCCTGCGCGGATTTGGCTGGCTGCTGCTGGCGCCGGTGGGAATTCTGACCGCCGGGATCGGCGGCGAAATGATGATGCCGCAACGAGTGCCGATGATGACGCGGCTGGTCGGCAAGAATTCGTGGGTCTGTCTGACGGCGATCCCGCTGATGTCGTTGCCGATCCTGGCCGGCGCGCTGCTCGGGTTGCGCCATGGGGCCCCGTCGCGGCCTGCATTGTCGGGCGCCGTCGCCGGACTGTTGTCGGCGGGAATGGCGGCAACGCTCTATGCCTCGCATTGCACGGATGATTCGCCGCTGTTCGTCGCGACCTGGTACACGATCGCGACCGCGCTGGTAGCGGCGATCGGCGCGCTCGCCGGAGCGAAGCTGCTGAAATATTGAAGCGGGCTGCGAACCTACGCCGGCACGTTCTGCTGCATGCGGTGGAAGCGCAGCACCTGCTGCGCCGTCGAAGGCCGCAACCGTTCATAGGTATCCTTGCAGGCCGCCAGATCGGTCGGCTTCGCGCCAGACAGTTCGTCGCGCATCCTGATGATGGTCCTGACCGTCGACCACGACAGCCCTGCGACCTTCGCCAAAATCATCACGCCTTCGGCCCGGCTTTCGATCATCATGTTCTCGGCGATCGCCACCGGCACGTTGGCGAGCGCCGCGATCGAGGCGTTGGCCTCGTCGAATTTGCCGGCCGCGGCAAACGACGCGACCTCGGATTCGTCGAGCCGGCCGTCCTCGTACAGCGACTTCACCAGCGCGTGCGCAATCGCGGTGTTTTTGGTGATCGTCGAGGTCGCCGAACGCGCGCGCCGCGTTGCTTCCTTGACCACGTTCGGCACCTCGGACACCTGCTGCGGATTGGCGGCCTCCAGCCGCTGCCGCACCGTGTCGGAGGCCTTGGCGAGCAGTTTCAGGTAGAGATGCCGCGGCACTGACGGACGCATGCCGATGCAGGCGGTGAGATCGTCGTCGCCTTCGGCGCGGCTGACGAGACGGGTAAAGCCGCGCTTTGTGAATTCCGCGCCGGGATTGTTGACGGTCGACTGGATCACCTGATCGTTGCCGCGCTGGACCAGCACGTCGGTGACCGCGCCGCTCAGCGTCTTGCGGGTCGAGATCGCCATCAAATGCGCCTGGCTCTTGCTGCGCGCATTCTCGATCAGGGTCTTGTCGTCGAGCCGCATCGATTGCGACAGCACCGGACCCGCCACCTCGATGACGTCGTCGAATGCAAGCGCGCGGATGGTGAGCGGCGGGGCGCTGTCGATCGGGGCGAGACGATTGGCCAGCAGCATCTTGGCCGAGGTTTCGATGTGGTCGATCAGGCACTGGAAGACGTCGTCGAACAGCCCGACCTGCTCGTCAGAATAATCCACCGCGCCGTTGATGAAGAGATCGGTCACCCGGCGCAGCGTCTCTACCCGGCGAGCGACCGTTCCGTGCGCAAGCGTGGACTGCAACTCGTCGAGCAGGTTTCCGGGAGAAGGAGAGGTGGCGGTCTTCGAAATCATGACTCTGTCCTGGAGCAAAAAGCGGCGGAGCTTCTTCGCCGCCAGAGCTAAAATATGTCGGATCAGGCGCTGGTAATCCGGTTACGTCCCTGCGCCTTGGCTGAATAAAGCGCCCTGTCGGCGCGCGCGAGGAAAGTGTCTGATGTCTCGTTCGGGTTCAGCGTTGCAACGCCTGCCGACATCGTCACCTTCATGCCCGGCGAGAACGCGCTCCAGTCGAGATCGGCAATAATGGCGCGCAACCGGTCGAGCGCCTGCATGGCTTGATCGACGTTCATGTCGGGCAGCACCAGCAGGAATTCCTCGCCGCCATATCGGCCGAACCGGTCGATGCTGCGGATGTTTGCAAACATGGTGATCGAGAATGTCCGCAGCACCTCGTCGCCGGTCGGGTGACCGTAGGCGTCGTTGATGCGCTTGAACCAGTCGAGGTCGATCAGCGCGATCGCGCACGGCGATCCGCTGCGGCTCGCGCGGGCAATCTCCTCCTCCAGCATCCGCATGATGCTGCGGCGGTTGGACGACCCGGTCAGTTCGTCGAGTTCGGCAAGCTCCTCGATCCGCTTGTACGCCGCCTTCAGTTCGAAGCTGCGGTCGTAGAGCATCTTGCGCATGCTGCTGCCGTACAGTCCCACGAAGGCGCATTGTCCGATCGTCAGGACAAAGGAAAGCATGGCCGCGACGCGTTCTGTCTGGGTGGTAATCGGCAGGCCGATCGGGGTGCTGGTAAACAGGAAGATCGGCGCCAGGCCGATCATGGTGAGGGTCCAGGTGATGATCGCCTGACGCGAGGTCATTCGCAGCGCGCCGAACCCAAAGATCAGGAATACGACGCTCAGGAAGGCAAATCCGATCTGTGGCGCGGCCAGCAGAAAACAGAGCTGGAGCGCGACGTGGCCGGCGACCTGGTAGATCGTGAGATAATGGTCCTCGAACCGGTCGTTGAAGTGGGCTTCCGACAACACGACAAAAACCGACACCAATCCGATGCCGGAAAGGAAATAGGTCGATGGAATGATGGTAGGCACGGTGCCGGCGTAGCAATAGACCAGCAGGACCGAGGTGATGAGCGAATAGCTGACGCCTTGCACGGCCAGCATCTGGCGGCGCTGGCCGGCCCGGCGCTTCAAGACTTCCAGCGGCAGGCGGTCGACGTGCACAGTCGCATTGTGGGAGCCTTGCCCCTGAAGCAATGATGCCGCGCTGCTCATGTCCCGCCGCTGTTGGTGATGCCGGACGAAACTTTAGGGAAGAAAGCCTTTAGGTTTGGTATCTTTTGAAGTCGAATCGGCTCCGTTAAAACCCTGCCATTGCACTGATTCCGCAACGGAAATCTGCCGGATTCCGATAGTGCGGAACCCGCCTGGCAGAACCCTGGGCGTCACGCAGATGCTGCCCTCCCGGCGAAGCCTTGCTAAGGTCTAAGGTGGCGCGGTTTTAGGAAAGTGTTTCCGTATTATGGTACCAATTCTGGGGTTTGGCTCCTTTCCGCCGGCAAAATGGCGTGGCAAGATTCATCTGTGGGGTAGATCACACATGCAATCCGGGCATTGCCGTAATGTGAAGAATCTCACTCTTCACATCGAACCGCCGGCCACCCCCGTCCGACCAATCTTGCGAGACGGCCATTGAGCGCGACACAGGCGGCTTCAGACGAAGTTCTGATCGCTCGGATCGCTCAAGGCGACCGGCTCGCCATGCAGGTGCTTTATGGAAGGCACCATGTCAGGGTGTTCCGTTTCGGGCTTCGGCTCGTAAGGGACGAGCAGGTCGCGGAAGACCTCATCAGCGAGGTTTTTCTCGATGTGTGGCGTCAGGCTGGCAAGTTCGAAGGCCGATCCGCCGTTACTACCTGGCTCTTGGCGATTACGCGGTTCAAGGCACTTTCGGCACTGAGGCGCCGCAAGGACGTTGGGCTGGACGAGGAAACCGCGAACGCGATCGAGGATACGTCCGACGGTCCGGAAGTGGTGGTGCAGAAGAAGGACACGGGTGAAGCGTTGCGCAAGTGCCTGACGGCACTTTCGCCAGAGCATCGGGAGATCGTCGATCTCGTCTACTACCACGAGAAGTCCGTGGAAGAGGTGGCCGAAATCGTCGGCATTCCGGAGAACACCGTCAAGACGCGCCTGTTTTATGCGCGCAAGAAATTGGCCGAGTTGCTCAAAGCAGCAGGCATAGAGCGAGGTTGGCCATGATGGCAGCGAGCAAAAAAATGCTGGATCACGAGCCCAGCGAAATCGAGATGCTGTTGCCCTTCCACGCGGCCGGCACCCTGAGCACGCGCGATGCACGCCGCGTCGAGGAAGCGCTTGCCGGGGATCCCGAGCTTGCCCGGCAGTATGCCGTCATCCGCGAAGAATACGCCGAGACGATCAGCCTCAACGAGAGCCTCGGAGCGCCGTCCGCGCGCGCCATGCAGAAGCTGTTTGCTGCGATCGAGGCGGAACCTGCGCGCAAGCCCTCGCGCTCGGTGAGCCTGTCCGCACGGGTGTCGGAATTTTTCGCAAGCCTGTCGCCGCGTACGCTTGCCTGGTCGGCGAGCCTCGGCGCGGTGGCGCTCGTGTTGCAGGCCGGCGTGATCGGCGCCGTGCTGATGAAGAACCAGACCGCTTCGTTCCAGACCGCTTCGCTGAGCGTAAACGAGCGGTCGTCGGCGCCCATCACCCGCGATCTCGGCATCAGCGCCGCGCCGCCGCGCGCGCTGGTACGGTTCGCGCCCGAAGCCCGTATCGCCGACATCACCGCTTTGCTCGACAATTACCAGGCCTCCATCGTCGATGGCGCCAAGGGCGGCATGTTCCGCCTGCAATTCGGCAATAAGGCTGTTGGCAAGGACGAAGCCGCAGCTCTGCTGGAGAGGCTTCAGCGTGAAAAGATAGTCAGCCTGGCGGTGGCAACGCCATAAGGTCGCCTGGCGCGGGCCGGGCAAGCTGAGGTCCCATGGTTCATGATGGCGTGAGTTGGCGGACTAGGACCCGGCGTGCGGCACGGGTATTGTCGGCCGTGCTGTTGCCACTGATCGCGTACGGACCCTCGGCGGTGCATGCGCAGAGCATCATGCGCACCCCCAGTTTGAGCGTTGGCGCGCGAGTACCCACCATCAGTCCGACAGTAACGCCGCGGATCAGTCCGACCGTCGCGGCGCGGCCGGGCGTGCGTGCCGATACTGTCGCACGGACGCCGCCGTCCCGGATCGGCGCCACGACCCTGCGAGTCCGTCCGGGGGCCGGCGTGCAGTCGACGCTGCCCCATGCGCGGTTTTCGCCCAACCTCTATCCGGCTTGCCAGGCTGCGCTTCGCGGTCCAAACGGGGAGTGCTTCGATCGTCCGGTGATAACGGCCGGCGGCGGCAAAGGCGCCTCGGCCAAGAAGGGCAAGAGCGGATCGGGCAACAACAACGTCCAGGCAGCGGTCAATCTGCGCGCGGTCAAGAACGAACTTGTCGCCGAAATCGACGGTGCGTTATCCACCGCCGAGGCCGACGAACTGGCGCGGCGTCATGGCCTGGAGCGCATCGCGTCGCAGAACTTCCCGCTGCTCGCCGGCACCATCGGCCTGTTCCGCATCGTCGATAACCGACCGGTGGACACCGTTCGCCGCGAACTCGCGGCCGACGCCAGCGTGCGTTCGGTGCAGCTCAATTTCCGTTACTTCCTGCAGGATCAGAAGAAGGTTGCGACCGGGGGCGACGCCGTGCAATACGCTGTCGCCCAGCTTCGGTTGCCACAGGCGCACGCGCTGGTCCGCGGCATGAACGTCACCATTGCGGTGATCGATTCAGGCGTCGACGTCAAACATCCCGAACTTGCCAATTCGGTTTCCGACAGTTTCGACGCGCTCGGAAGCAAGGAAGGTCCACATGTCCACGGCACCGGCATTGCGGGCGCGATCGTCGCGCATGCCAAACTGATGGGCAGCGCGCCGGAGGCGAGGTTGATCGCGATCCGCGCGTTCGGCGCGGGATCGAAGGGCGCGGAGAGCACGTCCTATGTAATCCTCCGGGGATTGGACTATGCGGCCGAGCACGGCGCACAGATCATCAATATGAGCTTTGCCGGTCCGAAGGATCCGCTGATCGAGCGAGGCATCGCGGCGACGGCGGCCCGTGGCATCCTGATGGTGGCTGCGGCCGGCAATGCCGGTGCGAAATCGCCGCCGCTCTATCCGGCCGCCAACCCCAACGTCATTGCGGTGAGCGGTACCGACGCGCAGGAAAGACTGTTCGCGGCATCGAACCGCGGTAACCACATCGCGGTTGCCGCACCGGGCGCGGACATCTTGCTGCCGGCACCGGATGAAAAATACCAGATCACATCCGGCACCTCGTTCTCCGCCGCCTACATCAGCGGCGTCGCGGCGTTGATGCTGGAGCGCAATCCTTCGTTGAAGCCGGGCGATGTTCGCGCAATCCTGACCAGGACCGCCCGCGATCTCGGCACCCCCGGCCGTGACGATCAGTTTGGGGCAGGCGAGGCCGATGCCTTTGCCGCCGTTACCGCCGCGGCCGCCGCACCAGCGGTTCCGCTTGCTTCAGCTTCCGGCAAGCCGGCGGGGGAGAAAGCGCCGGCGCAAGACCCGGCCGCCGATAACACTTCCGTGAGTCGCGCATTGAACGACGCCTCGCCCTCGATGGCAGCGGACAAATCGGCCGCAAACGCCGCAAAATAGTTGCCGCGCAGCGATTTTCCGACGATCTGCCCGAACACAAAGTTAAAAAAATCGTCCGGCGTTTTGAACGTCCCGCGAGGGTCCTGCGACTTATCTACGTGGGAGCGGTAATCCCTCCCCATAGGCTGTATTCGGCGCGAGCGCCCATCCACCCCAAGCGCCCCATATAGCTTGACCCGTCCGGTTGTCCCCCCGGACGGGTCTTTCATTTTCAGCGCAGGTCTTTGGACGAAGCTGCGTTTCGTGCGGCACCGCGACGGCTTGCGACTGCAAGTTTTCCGACTCGTCTCTGCGGTGCACACTCTTCCCGTGCATGAAATGATTCGAGGCTCCCCGCAACGCGGGCATGCTGCTGTGCGGCTTGACCGCGAATAGAGCAGATTAACCCGTGTTTGTGCGGGTTTCTTCGATTGCGGCGTACTTCCGTAGCTTCACGCACTGGACAACGAAAAAGTTTTCCACAGAATATCCAAGTCACATCCCACTGATTCGTCTCGGTTGCGTCTGCGTCCGTCCCTCTCTTACGGGCTGATTTATGGCACATCCTGCAGACGTGGCACGTGGCCGCAACATCGTTGCGCGCTGGTGCAGCCTTGCCGAGCAACGGTTGGAATACCTCACTGAACTGTTCGAGACCGGGCGCTGGCGCCGCTTTCACACCGAACGCGAATTCCTCGAAAACATCCAGGAAGCCAAGGCCGCCGTCGCAACCTGGCGTGACCTGCTGAGCCGCGAAGCCTCGCTCGACAACACGACGATCGACCTGGCCTGGCTAGGCCGCCGTCGAACGGCGCCGCTGCTGCTGACGCCACTGCCGCGCGACGAGGGCTATCGCCCGCCGGTCGTGCAGCTTCAGCCGCAACTGCAGTCGCCACCAATTGTCGCCGCGCCGCCGCCGATTGCAGCCGCGCCGCCGAGTGATATTCCCGCTGATGTTCTGGTCGCGCTGGAAAGCCAACTCGTCGTGGCGGACGAGGCGCCGTCCATGCCGGATGTGCTGGCACTGGACGAGATACCACTGCCGGCGCTCGATCTCGACGTGATCAAGCAACGATATCCGGCGTTGCGCACCGCGCTGTAGCGCGGGGCAGGTGAGGGGGCGAACTACCGCCGCACCGCATTGCCTCCGACCATCACCTGCGCATAGCGTTGTGCTCCTTCGGCTGACAGGTCGGTCGTAATCGTGCGGGCATGGTCGAGTCCGACCACGGCGCCGCGCGGGGTCTCCGAGATCATGTTGTTGTTGACCAGCGCTGTCCCGGCGCCCGGCAGTACCGATACACCGACGCCGACGAAGGCGTTGCGGATGACGTTGCCCGTGATGGCGACGTCGCGGAGATATTTGCCCCATCCGGCGATGATGCCGAACGACGGCGCGTTCTCGATCACATTGCCTGTGACAGTCGAGTCCGCCTCGACATAGATGCCGATCCCGGCATCGTCATCGGGCGCGGTGCCGATCGGCCGCTTCGGCAAGAGATTGCGGATGATGTTGCCCTGTACGACGGCAATCCGTCCGCCCTCGTTGAAGTTGCAGACGGAGACGCCGACGGCTGCGCCATCTACCGTGTTGTTGGCGATCACCGCGCCTTCGAACGCGAATTCGGAATAGAGCGCGACCTCGCGGACATTGCTGACGCTGTTGTCCGTGATGTGAATATTCGATGCCGAATTGCCGCGCACTGCGGAGTAGTCGCAATTCCTGATGCGGTTGCCGCGCACGATCACATTGCCGGCACGGAAGGCGTTGATGGCGTTGCCATACTGCCCGGAACCGCCGGGGCCGGCCTTGATGTCCTCGATACGATTGTCGAGAACCAGCGTGCCGTCGTCCCCAATCGCGGTGCGCAGGATTTCGATGCCGTTGTCATTGGTATCGGTGATGGTGTTGCGCGAGACGATCAGGCCGAGCGCGTCGAAGGATACGACTGCGGTCGTCGCGATTTTCGTGAAGATGTTACCGGAAATATCGCCCGAGACCTGCTCGAGCCAGATGCCGTTGCCGCCGCTGCCTGATATTTCGCAATCGGCGATCCGGACGTCGCGCCCGCCGAGGCAATGCACCAAGCCGCGCCGCGTCGGCAGCGGAATGCGGCCGCCGTCGAAGGTGATGCCCGTCAGGCCGACGCTGTTGGCGCCTTCGCTCTGCAGCATCGAGGCGCCGCCGGTGAACACCAGCTTGGTCGCGCCGCGGACGCCGACCAGTTGGGTGCCGTTCGAAAGCCGCAGCATGCCGGTGCGATAGACCCCCGGCGGCAGCGCCAGCGGCACTTGCGCGCGCGCGGCTTCGTCGATCGCGCGTTGCAGTTTCGCGGTCTGATCGTCCGGGCTGCCGGGGCGGACGCCATATTGCGTGACGTCGCGCCCGAGCGTGGAGGTGGGTGGTGCCGCGCGCGCAGCGTCAGGCGACATCGCAAGCGCACCGGCTGCACCGACGGCGGACGCTCCAATAAGACGGCGGCGGTTCATGTCCATGGTGAATGGCCCTCGCGCGATGCAAGTCGTGGCATTCGCGTTTCCCTAGGTATCGCGGAAATGCGGCTCCGCATGGTGAAGATGCGGACGGGAGACGCGATTGTTGGGGGTAGGGTTAATGTCTCCCTGAACGTAACCTTTGATCTGAACTACCCGAGACCTCGTCTGTGGCGCGCTTGTATTCGAGGAGTTGAGACACGGCGTCGTAGGAATGGTATCGAGCATACACGCTAATCGCTTGTCGTTCCCGCAAATCAGCCAAGGATTCGGACCAATAGGCAACAAGAGCGCGACGAACACCCGGCAGCCCGAAAATCCTCTCTGCACTCGCAAAATCAGATTTGAAGCGAATCGATACGGCTCTTTGTGCCGATGCATATTGAGCCTCTTCAACTGCCCCGTCCTGGCGCCCGATCCAAATGATCGTTTCAGGAAAATCGAGGATTAGTCGGTCAAGTATCAAGTAGTGCTCGTATTTTCCATTATCGGACTTGCGCACGCTGAAAGCGACTTCATGTGTCCCAATGTTCAATGTAAACCAGCGACCACCGTTCGTCCTCGGAAGTATGCTCAAGGTCCAGGCGCCTTGAATATCAAGGTGGCCAAACAAACCGGAAAGCTGAAATAGTCGGTAAAGGTAAAGGCGGACGTCGACGTTTGTGAACAGCGCTTCGGTTTTTGAGTGATCTATTCGTAGGAGGGCGTCTGTTTTTCGCAATCGCTTGCGGGCCTCATATGGCGGAACGTCAAATAGTTCATGGGGACCCTCGATATCTCGAACGTTTCTCTCCTTGAAGTGTCGGTGTAACCCGCCTTCAACGAGGCGCCAGTCGGTTACGTGAAGGAAATCTGAGAGTTGCCAAGGCCCGTGATCAGCGTAGGCTGCTGTTCCGTTGATCCCGCGAAGCCGCTCACTTATCGGGCGCTCAGTGCCTCCAATCTTGATAAAATTGCTGTTTGGCGAAACCAGTAGATACACAAATCCCTTTGTCATATTTGCTACCGCTCTTCCCTCTGCATTGTGCGTCTATCGTGCCGCCCGTCGCGCCAACCGCACCATCTCCAGCAGCATCGCTTCGCCGGCATCGACCAGCTCTTCCAGCGAGATGCGCGGAGAACCTTTTCGCCTGGCCGCGCCGCTGCGCGCCAGCGGCGGGATGTGAATGAAGGCGGCGACACGGGGCCCGTTGTCGCCACGGACGGATTCGATCGCGCGCCAGCTCAGGTAGTTGCAGAGATAACTCCCGGCGTCGCGCGAGGCGCGGGCATCGAGCCCGGTGTTCTTGGCCGCACGCAATAATTTGGCTGTGTGCGGGCCGAACCTTTGCGCATCGGCGCCGTCGGCGATCGATCCTTTGCGAGCGCGGGTTTGTGCCGCGTCGGGCCAGAGCATGGTGACGGCATTGCGGGCGCGGGTTTCGATCCGCAGATAAGGGGTCCGCGAGGCGAGGCCGAACATTAGCAGCGCATGCGGCCGGTGTTTTCGCAATGCCAGCGGCAATTCGCGATCGACCGCGTTGTAGGTTACGGGGAAGATGTGGCTGGACAGTTCGACGTCGGCAAAGGCCGGACGGCGCAGGCGCGTGAGGCGGTCTACCAGCGGCTGCGTCGGATTGTAGGGCGTGCCGGGAAACGGACCAAAACCGGTCATGAGAATGCGAAGCTTGTCGCTCAATTGCTTATCCTGTCCTCATGCCCGCGAAGGAGGCATCCAGTATTCACCGGCTGTGAAGTGATTCCAAGCTGTCGCCCGGGATACTGGATCGTCCGCCCCAGTGCGCAATTGCGCACAAGGCGGACGATGACGCCTAGCGCAACCACTCCGCGATCTGTTCGGCGGCAACCGCCGGCGTGATGCGGCCGTCGGCGACCTCGGCCTCGGTCTTCTTCACCTTGGCGCGGATCATGGCATCGGAGCGGAGCCGCGCCATCATGCGCTGCTCCAGCATCGACCACATCCATTTCACCTGCTGCTCACGCCGTCGGCCTGCGAACTCGCCCGAGGCGTTCATGGCGGTGCGATGGTCGAGAATCTTCTGCCACAGCGTGTCCATGCCGGTGCCGGTCAGCGCCGAATAGGTTACGACCGGCGGATGCCAATGCTCTGAGCGGGGACTGAGAATATGCAGCGCGCTCCGATATTCGGCTGCCGCGAGATTGGCGCGCTTGATGTTGTCGCCATCGGCCTTGTTGATCGCGATCATGTCGGCGAGTTCGACCAGTCCTTTCTTGATGCCCTGCAATTCGTCGCCCGCGCCGGGCAGCATCAGGGCGAGAAAGAAATCTGTCATGTCGCAGACCGCGGTCTCGGACTGGCCGATGCCGACGGTCTCCACCAGCACCACGTCGAAGCCGGCCGCCTCGCAGAGCAGCATCGCCTCGCGGGTCTTGGCGGCGACGCCGCCGAGCGTGCCGGACGAGGGCGAAGGCCGGACGAAGGCGGCTTCAGAATTGGCCAGCCGCGCCATCCGTGTCTTGTCGCCGAGGATCGAACCGCCGGTGCGCGCCGAGGAGGGGTCCACTGCGAGCACCGCGACCTTATGGCCGCGCTCGATCAGGAACATGCCGAGCGCGTCGATGGTGGTGGATTTGCCGACGCCGGGTGAGCCGGTAATGCCGACGCGCACCGCCTTGCCGGTGTCTGATAGCAGCGCCTGCACCAGTTCGCGCGCCGCGGCCTGGTGATCGGCGCGCCTGCTCTCGATCAGGGTGATCGCACGCGCGAGCGCCGCGCGGCTACCGGCGCGGAGGTCCTTGGCGACAACCTTGATGTCAACGGTGCTTTTGCTCATCGTATTCGAAACCACTTGTTTACGGGCAAATTCACCGTTTGTAGTAGATCTTGATGGGATAGCCGTACTTCCTCCCGTGCTTCGTACACCACTCGGGGAAGGAGCCTGTCGGGTCCTTCGAATAGGTTATCCAGTCGGCGACCATGGCATCGAAGTAATGCACTTCGGATGTCAGGTGAGCAAGCGCCTCGGGCTCTGGGGCGTTCGCTATGAGATCTCTGGCGCGGGCTAGGGCTGTGACCACGCCATCAACACTGCCAAGGAAGATGGTTTCATCGAGATGATGTGTCGCATATTCGGCACAGGAAAGCTCAGCCCCGATCAACATCTTTCGCACTGGAGTATCCTCGGGGCACATCGAGAGAGCCCTATCAAGCAATTGATCATCACGCGAAAGTATGCCGAGCCATCGGATCGGTGTGCTCGCAGCCGGATCATCGTCCATCCTTGACCGAAGTGTCGGTACCAGAAACCGGGTGACCAAGGGCTGCGTAAGGAATTGATGGGTCCCGCTTGTCCGGGCGTTTGCTTCCAAGATAGTGACCACAGCCGAACGGGCGACGGCGCTGTCAAATGAGCGCGCCGCTAGAAGAAAGTCTTCAAGCGCGGAGAGCGCTTCGCGACGCAACCCCTTTTCGCGAAAGCGGCAATAGCTTGCCAGCGCCGTTAGATTGGGGTTCGCGTCCAGCTCTTCAGAAAGCTTCGAGAGACCTTCGAAATTTTGCTTATTCCAGTAGTGCATGTCAGCAAGTAACAAACAGATTTGATTGCGGACCTGTCTGTGTCCGCAAGCCGCTCATAGTATGTGCGATCGTGGTCGTCGTGAAATTCTAGCACGCTGGCGGTATCCCGCCCAGCGCCGACGGGAAGTTCACTATGCCGTTGGCTTACTACGGCCTTGCCCCTGCAGGCGAGGGGCCCGGCGCAGTCAGCGCGCCGACGCAGCGGTAGGCGCCTCGCGCCTGAGCCGCCGCCACACCCAGACCAGCACAGGCCAGATCAGCGCGCCGATGGCCATGGCGGCCAGAATTGCGGCGATCGGCCGCTCGAAGAACGGCAACACGCTGCCGTCGGACTTGATCAGCGAGGTTACAAAGCTCTGCTCGATCATGGTGCCCATGACGATGCCGAGCACCATCGCGGCGACCGGATAGCCGTTTTCTTCCATGACATAACCGATGACGCCAAAGGTTGCGACGATAACGACGCCGAATATGTTGTTGCCGATGGCGAACGAGCCGACGGCGCAGCACAGCATGATGACCGGCATCACTGTGGAACGCGGCGCGCGCAGCACGTGGGTTGCGAGCCGGATCATGATGATGCCGAGCGGGATCATGATGATGTTGGCGATGATGAACATCAGGTAGATCGCGTACATGCTCGACGCTTTTTCGGTGAACAGCGTCGGGCCGGGGTTGAGGCCCTTCATGTAGAGCACGCCGATAGCAATCGCCGCGATGGTATCGCCGGGAATGCCGAACAGCAGCGAGGGCACCCAGCCCGAGGCGACGCTGGCGTTGTTGCTGGCGCCGGCTTCGACCAGGCCCTCGACGTGGCCGGTTCCGAATTTCTCCGGTTCCTTCGAAAAGCGCTTCGACATGGCGTAGCTGACCCAGGCGGCCATGTCGGCGCCGGCGCCCGGCAGCACGCCGATGATGATGCCGACGATGTTCCCGCGCGTCATCTGCCAGTTGTACTTTTTGGTGAGCTTCCATTGGCCCGCCATGATGCTCCCGAATTTACGCCGCGGGATCGGTGGCGGCTCCGGTGTCAGCATCGCCCGCATGACCTGCGCCACCGCGAATACGCCGACCAGCGCCGGGATCGGTTCGATACCGCCGAAGAGGTTGGTCATCCCAAACGTGAAGCGCGGCACGCCGCCGGGGTTTTCGATGCCGATGCAGGCGACGAGAAGACCGATGAACATGCTGGCGATCGCCTTTACCGGGGAAGACCGCGCGACCAGCGTGGCGCACATCAGGCCGAGGAAAGCGAGCCAGAAATATTCGAAGGTCGAGAACGACAGCGCGATTTCGGCCAGCGGCGGCGCAAGGATCATCAGCGACAGCGTGCCTGCGATGCCGCCCACGGCGGAGAACCAGACGCCGGCGCCGAGCGCGAGTTCGGCCTCGCCCTTGCGCGTCATCGCATAGGCTTCGTCTGCGTAAGCCGCCGAGGCGGGGGTGCCGGGAATGCGCAGCAGCGCGCCGGGGATATCACCGGCGAAGATCGCCATCGTGGATGCGGCGACGATCGTGGCGATCGCGGCGATCGGTGACAGATAGAAGGTGACGGGGACCAGTAGAGCGGTCGCCATGGTCGCGGATAGCCCCGGCAGCGATCCGATGACCAGGCCATAGACCGATGCCGCGAGCAGCGCGATGACGACTTCCCAGGTAGAAATGAGCGCAAACGCTTGGGTGAGGGTGTTAAGCATCGATCACCAGGGCATCGGCAGCAGCCCGGCCGGCAGCGGCACGCGCAGCAATTTCGAGAAGATCAGATGGATGCCGATCGGCGCCAGCACGGCGAGCGGCAGCGAAAGCTTCCAGCGGGCGCCAAGCGCTGTCGACGTAACGAACACGATCAGCGCCGCCGTGATGATGAAGCCGACCTGTTCGGCGACCGCCACGTAGAACAGCAATAGCGCCGGAGGGAGCAGGGCGCGCAGGCCATAGAGCTTGCCGGTCGGTGGCGGCGGCTGGCCGCCCTCGACCGGAATAAGGTGTTCTTCCTCTTCAAAGCTGCGGCCGATCCCGAATGCAATCGCGAGCCCGCACAGGGCCAGGCCCGTTCCGATCACCAGCGGAAAGACGTTGGGTCCGACCGGCTGGCCGGGCACCGGCGGCAACTGCCAGCCGCCATACGCGGCAGCCGCGCCGAGGCCAACGAGAAACAACCCCGTGACGCGATCGGGTAGACGCATGAACCGGCTCCGCGGATATCAGACGATGTCAGCCGATCAAGATCAGGCTTTTGAGAGACCGGCGGCCTTCATCGCCACGCCCATCTGGGCGTCGCCCTTTTCCATGAATGCGGCGAACTCGGACGCGTCGCCCCACACCGTTCCGAAGCCGCGATTGCTCATGAATTCTTTGAACTCCTTGGAGTCATAGACCTTCTTCAGCGCCGCTGTGAGTTTCGTCGCCACGTCGGCGGGCAGGCCCTTGGGGCCGGCAATGCCGCGCCACGCGCCGGTTGAATAATCGATGCCCATCGCTTCCTTCAGCGTCGGCACATCGGGGAATGCAGGGTTGCGCGCCTTAGCCATGACGGCGAGGCTGCGCGCCTTGCCGGCCTCGATGATCGCGCGGGCTTCCGGCACCGAGCAGGTGGTGAGGTCGAGACCGCCGGCCGCGAGATCCTGCATCGCCGGCGCGGCACCGTTCGACGGCACCCAGGCCACGTGATTGGGGGCAAGTCCCATCGCCTGCATCCAGCCGACCAGCGCGAGATGCCAGATCCCGCCTTGGCCGGTGCCGGAGGCCTTGAACTTGCCGGCAGGGGCGGCCTTGATCGCATCCGCCAGTTCCTTCACGGTCTTGTAGGGCGAGGTGGAACTGACCTGGATGCCGGGCGGATCCTCGTTCATCAGCGCCAACGGCGTGTAGCTCTTCGGCCCGAGATCGGTGAGCCCCTGCCAGTGCATCATCGAGATTTCCACCGTCAGCATGCCGATGGTGTAGCCGTCGGGCTGTGCGGTCGCGATCGCGGAATGTCCGACGACGCCGGAGCCGCCGGTGCGGTTGACCACGTTGAAGGGTTGGCCGAGATCCTTTTCCAACAGCGCCGCGACAATGCGCGCGGTCGCATCAGTGCCGCCGCCGGCACCCCAGGGCACGATCACGGTCACGGGACGAGCCGGGTAGGCCTGCGCCAAAGCCGGCTTGAAACCAAAGCCCGCGACGGCTGCGGCAGCAGCAGATGAAGCCGCGAATGCGCGGCGGGTAATCTTTTTGGACATGGTGATCCTCCCTGCGGCGCCGCGAGGTCAGGCGCTCTTGTAATGTCCGCATTGTAGGCGGCTTTACGCTCCGCTCGCAAGGCATTGGTAGTGAAGCAGTTTCAACACCGGTGGGCATCTCGCCACATCCGGAAATCGGGTGGCGGCGATCGGGCTACCCGGAATAGGTATCCATGTGCGGCCCAGCATCGAGCCGCGATCGATTGCGGAGAGAACCATGACAACAGCCTATTACAGCACCGTGCTGAACCATCCCCTGGAAACCGTGTGGGCCCTGATCCGCGATTTCAACAATTATCCGGCCTATATCGAAGGCGTCACCGAAAGCGTGATCGAAGACAACAAAGGCGGCGACGAAGTCGGCGCCGTCAGGCGCTTCTGCTATCTCGGCAGCTGGATCAGGCAGCGGCTGGCGGGCCATTCCGACCAGGCGCATTCACTGACCTATGCGGGCATCGATCCGTTTCCATTCCCGTCCGAATCGCAGTCCGACGTTCCAGCGCCGACGCGCTACGAGGGGACGATGCATCTGCTTCCAATCGTCGAAGGCAACCGAACCTTTATCGAATGGTCGGTAAAGCTCGACACCGCGCCGCAGGACGAGGATCGTTGGCGAGCACTGTTCCAGTCCTGGATTCCAGACTGGACCCATTCGCTGGAGCGAGCGCTAGGCCACCGTGCTGCTTGATGGTGCGGCCGTCATTGCGGCCGGTCTTCGTCTTCCTTCGGTCGCGCACCGCCGAAAATCCTGACGCCTTCCGGCGTCAGATATTGCTTCAACATCTCCCACGGCACGAAGGCGACATACGCGCCTTCGGCATAGGAGCCGACCGCGTAAGGTGCGTAGTAAAAGTTCAGGCCGGAGCTCTTGCCTTCCTCGGTCGATGGCGCCAGTGCGACTGGCCCGATCTTGAGAAGTTTTGGCTCGATGCTTTCGATGGCGCTGGTATCAGTGCCTTCCGCGCCGCGTTTCTTTTTCTCGGCCGTGAGAGAGGCAATGATGCCTTGCCTCATCGCTTTCAGCGTCGGGCCGTTGTCGGCCGTTTCGGTAAAGAACGGACGGATGCTGATGCGTTTGCCCGCTGACTTATCCCACAGGATCGTGTCGGACGAACTGTTGGGGTGCGCGCCACCAGTATATTCGTAATCGGTCCTGATGATGCTGACATAGCGGCCATCGACAACCGAGCGCGTCTCGTATTTTCGCTCGAACGACCACGCGTTGCGGAAGAGGTCCGGATCCTGCTTGCGCTCCTTGTCGGCATCGGCGCGGTTCTTTGTGGCCCAAGCCTTTCCTTCTGCCAGGCAGTTCGCCGCCAGGGCTGGATCGGTCTTGATCTTCGCGTCGAGAAAGATGCTGGCTTCGACCCACTTGGTCCTGATGGAAAAATCCGGCTTCGGCTCGGCGGCAGACGCCATGCCCAGCGCCGCAGTACTTGCGATGGCGCCCGCCAAACCAATTGTCCGGATGAGCGTGGGGAATGCAATGCCGCGCAAGGATTATCCTTTGGAAGAGCCTGAACCCGGCGGAGGGTTACTCCGCCGCCTCGCTATGGCCGAGCCGGGCGTTGAGCTTGTGGATCAGCTCTTCGGCGGCGTCCGAGATCACGGTGCCGGGCGGGAAGATCGCTTCGGCGCCGGCCGCATATAGCGCGTCATAATCCTGCGGCGGGACCACGCCTCCGATGATGATCATGATGTCCTCGCGGCCGTGCTTCTTCAGTGCGGCCTTGAGCTCCGGCACGGCCGTGAGATGCGCTGCGGCCAGCGAGGAGACGCCAAGGATGTGGACGTCGTTCTCGACCGCCTGCCGCGCTGCCTCGTCGGCAGTGGCAAATAGCGGTCCGATATCGACGTCGAAGCCGACGTCGGCAAAGGCGGATGCGATCACCTTCTGGCCGCGGTCATGGCCGTCCTGGCCGATCTTGGCGACGAGGATGCGAGGCCGACGGCCCTCGGCCGTCTCGAACGCATCGATCAGCGCCTGCACTTTTTCGACCCGGTTGGACATGGCGGACGCCTCCCGCTTGTAGACGCCGGTGATGGATTTGATCTCGGCGCGGTGACGCCCGAACACTTTTTCCATCGCGTCCGAAATTTCACCGACGGTGGCTTTCGCACGCGCCGCGTCGATCGCCAGCGCCAGCAGATTGCCGTTGCCTTCGCCGGCGCTGCGCGTCAGCGCGGCCAACGCTTGATCGACTTCTTTCTGGTCGCGCTCGGAGCGCAGCCGCTTCAGCTTGTCGATCTGCAGCCGGCGCACATTGGAATTATTTACTTTAAGAACGTCGATCGGCGCTTCGTTGACCGGCTTGTACTTGTTAACGCCGATCACCGCCTGCTTGCCGGCGTCGATTCGAGCCTGCGTCTTGGCGGAAGCTTCCTCAATGCGCAACTTCGGCACGCCGGCTTCGATCGCCTTTGCCATGCCGCCAAGCGCCTCGACCTCCTGAATATGTCCCCATGCTTTCACCGCGAGGTCGCGCGTCAGCCGCTCCACGTAATAGGAGCCGCCCCAGGGATCGATGATGCGGTTGGTGCCGCTTTCCTGCTGCAGGAACAACTGCGTGTTACGCGCGATGCGGGCCGAAAAATCCGTCGGCAGCGCCAGCGCCTCGTCGAGCGCATTGGTGTGCAGCGATTGGGTATGCCCTTGGGTGGCCGCCATCGCCTCGATGGTGGTGCGCATCACGTTGTTGAAGACGTCCTGCGCGGTCAGCGACCAGCCGGAGGTCTGGCAATGTGTGCGCAGCGACAGCGACCGCGGGTCCTTCGGGTTGAACTGCTTCAACAGTTTTGCCCAGAGCAGCCGCGCGGCGCGCATCTTGGCGACTTCCATGAAGAAGTTCATGCCGATCGCCCAGAAGAACGACAGCCGCGGCGCGAAGCGGTCAACGTCGAGGCCCGCCGCAAGGCCCGCGCGCAGATATTCGACGCCATCGGCCAGCGTATAGGCGAGCTCGAGATCCTGTGTCGCTCCAGCTTCCTGCATGTGGTAGCCGGAGATCGAGATCGAATTGTACTTCGGCATCCGCTGCGAGGTGTAGGCGAAGATGTCGGAGATGATCCGCATCGAGGGCGCCGGCGGATAGATATAGGTGTTGCGCACCATGAACTCTTTCAGAATGTCGTTCTGAATGGTGCCGGACAGCTTCTCCGGCGGTACGCCCTGTTCCTCGGCAGCCGCAACGAACAGCGCGAGGATCGGCAGCACCGCGCCGTTCATGGTCATCGACACGCTCATCTGGTCGAGCGGAATGCCCGCAAACAGCGTGCGCATGTCGTAGATGGAATCGATCGCCACGCCCGCCATGCCGACGTCGCCGGAGACGCGCGGGTGATCTGAATCGTAACCGCGGTGAGTGGCGAGGTCGAACGCGACCGACAGGCCTTTTTGTCCCGCCGCAAGATTGCGCCGGTAGAAGGCGTTGGAATCTTCCGCTGTGGAGAAGCCGGCATATTGCCTGATGGTCCAGGGCTGGTTGACGTACATGGTCGGATAGGGGCCGCGCAAATAGGGCGCGACACCCGGCCACGTTTCCAGGAAGTCGATGCCTTCGAGATCGGCCTCGCTGTAAGCCGGCTTGACCGGGATGCCCTCCGGCGTCAGCCACGGCTCGGCGCTGCCTGCGGGCTGCGCGGGCGCAGTGGCTTCAAAGGCGACGTCTGCGAAGTTCGGTATACGGCTCATGGTTCCCATCATAGCACATGTGAAATCGAAGGCCGCCAATCCCTAATCGTGATCCGGATGCTGGTGGCTGACGATGGTCGCCATCTTCTCTGGCCCGTAATTCTGCTGCGTGGTCTGGCTTGGCAGATTGGCGATGCCGACCACCCAGCCGAGCCGGGATTCGGTTCCATATTGCCGCGTCGGTACTACCAGGTCGGGGCGGTCGAAGGTCCCGGTCATGATCTCGATCCGGGGACCACCGATCAGCCGGTAGGTCAGGGGCGTGCCGCAGGCCGGACAGAAATCGCGCTCGGCGATGGAGGAGGACTGAAACGTCGCCGGCTTGCCGCGGGTCCAGGTGAAATGCTCGTGCTCGATATCGGCGAGGGAGGCGAAGGGGGCGCCGGATGCCTTCTGGCACATCCGGCAATGGCAGATGCTGACCTTGGGCGGCACTTTCGACACCGCAAAGCGGATGGCGCCGCACTGGCAGCCGCCGGTCAGGACCGTCTTGTGGTTGCTTTGCGTCATGCTCACTCCATCCGCTGCCAGGCGGCCTGCAGCATCGCCAGCGCGTCGCCGCCGGCAAAGATGAAATCGCCGACGCCGGCAGAACGCAGCGCGGCCTCCTGTTCGCCGGGCCGCCCTGCCAGATAGATATGCTTCGCGCCGGCCGCTTGAAGGGCCTTTGCTGCGGGTGCTGCGTGTTCCGCATAGACCTTGTCGGACGAGCACAGGCAGGCGATTGCCGCGCCTGATGCCGTGAATGCCGCGGCGAGTGCGGCCGGGTCGGCAAATCCTTGCGTGTCGAGCGCCTCGATGCCGCCGGTCTCGAAGAAACTCTTCGCAAAGGTGGCGCGGGCGGTGAAGTCGGCGGGCGAGCCGAGATTGGCGAGGAAGATCTTTGGCCGCGCGCCAGATGACTTGAGCTTTTGGTCCGATTTGTCGCGCAGCGCCTCGAATGGTGCGGCCAGCCGCATCGGCGGCAGCGGGTCGAACTTGTACTTCGCCTCGCCGTAGGGCGGCAGCATGATCGGCGTAGCTTCCAGCACGGCGATCTCGTCCTCGTGCAGGTTCGGAAATTCGCTGGCGCCGGTCAGCACGTCACGCCGCTTGGCGATGTTGAGCTCGCGCGCGGCTCGCGTCGCGGCGACCTTTTTCTGGATCAGATTCTGTTCGAGGGCGGAGAACATGCCGCCGGCTTTCTCGATTTCCTGGAACAGCGACCATGCAGCTTCGCAGAGTTGCCGCGTTAGCGTTTCGATGCCGCCGGAGCCGGCTGCCGGATCGCTCACCTTGGCGAGATTGGACTCTTCCAACAGCACCAGTTGCGTGTTGCGCGCCACGCGCCGCGCGAACGGATCGGGCAATCCCAGCGCCAACGTGTGCGGCAATACGGTGATGGCGTTGGCGCCGCCGAGGCCAGCGGAGAAGGTCGCCATCGTCGCGCGCAGCATGTTCACATAAGGGTCGCGCTGCGTCAGCATGCGCCAGGCGGTATTGGCGGCGATGAACAGCGGTTTGGGCGTCAGGCCACAGGCCTGCTCGATCCGCGCCCACAACAGCCGCAGCGCGCGGAATTTCGCCAGCGTCAAAAACTGGTCGGCGTCTGCGGCAAGCCGCGCGTAGACCATCCCTTGCGCATCTTCGAACGCGATTCCCGCTTGCTCGATCGCGCGCAGATAGGCGACGCCGGAGGCGAGCACGAATGCAAGCTCCTGCGCTTCCGATCCTCCGGCATCATGGATTATCCGTCCATCGGCGGCTGCGAACGGGCCCTTGAAGCCCATCGCGGCGAAGCTCTGAATGGCGCTGGTGACCGCGGCCACGATTTCGTCCCAGCTATAGGGACTGGAGCCCGACACCGCACAGGATCCGACCGGGTCGAGACCGAAACGGATATCGCAGGCCGCGGGATCGAGCCCTTTGCGTTTGATGTATTCGGCGACGTGAATGGCCGCCATTCTGGACTGCGGACCGATCTGAAGCTCGACGCCGATGCCGGCATCGAGATAAATGCCGTCGAGGACGGCTTCGACGGCTTCGGCCGAAGGATCTAATCCAAACCCGTGGGCGCCATTGGCGCCAGCGAACACGAGTGTCAGCCCCGTGGCGCCGTTTTCGAGATCGTGCAGTGCCTGCGCGTTGGCCACTTTGGCGTCGGGATGATCGATCCGCTGCATGACCTGCCAGGGCGCGGCGGCTGGACGGCCGGCGACCGGCGTTCCGCCTTTCGCGCGGCGATAGATCGGATCGATTTTCAACCCATCGGACGTCTTGCTGACCAGTTTCTCGAATGGCGCGCCTTTCAGCACCCCGTCGACCAGCTTGCGCCAGTCGTCATAGGTCGCCGGCGGAAACTCCGCGGCCAACGTCAGCTCGTCAGTATTGGTCATTCGGCCCACTATTCCCTGGTCGTCTCTTGATTTGGCCGGAAATTGCCACGGGGCGGCCGTCAAGCCAAACAGTGTTTTGGGTCTTTTCGGGCTCAATCGTGGTCAGGTAACCGCTGGATGCCCTCGGTTGAAAGCTGAGCCAGCACATCGCTAACGCGGCGTCCCGCGATGATACGGGCGGGCGCAATTTCCGCGAGCGGCACCAGCACAAAAGCGCGCTCGAACAGCCGGGGGTGTGGCAGCGTCAGTTCCGGCTTGTCGAGGCTAACGTCATCATAGGCGATCAAGTCGAGGTCGAGGGTGCGCGGACCCCAGCGCGTCTCATCAGCGCGGTCGCGGCCGAATTTCTTCTCGATCTTGTGCAGCGTGAATAGCAGCGCATGCGGATCAAGGCTGGTTTCGATCTCGATGCAGGCGTTGATAAATGGCGCCTGGTGTTCCTCGCCCCAGGGCGGGGTGATGTAGTCAGAGGAACGGGCGAGCAACGCCGCCTGCGTCATGCCGCATATATTGGAAATGGCCTTCCTGAACGTCGCGCGAACGTCGCCGACATTGCCGCCGAGCGCGATCAGGACGTCAGCCATGTCAGGGCGATTGCCGCGTGCGCATCAGCACCACGCCGACATCCTCGAAGATCTCGGCGATCGGCGCATGCGGCTTGTGGACCGTGACCTTGACCGCATGGACGCGTGGGAATGCCGCGAAGATCGCGTCCGAAACGGCGCCGGCCGCACGCTCCAAAAGCTTGTAGTTGGTGTTCGTGAACGCGGCGGTCGCGGTCTCGACCACGCTGGCATAAGACACGGTGTCGGACAGCCGATCAGAGTGCGAGGACTCCGACAGGTTGATGGAGAGTTCGATATCGATCACGAACCGTTGCCCGACTCTGGTCTCGTGCTCCATTACGCCATGGCGGGCATGGATGACGAGGCCGGTGATGAAGATCGTATCGCTCATCCCTGTTCCCTGATTGCTGCGGCCACGCGCAACGCTTGTACGGTTTCGGCGACGTCATGCGCCCGGATGATCCGCGCCCCGTTTTGGGCTGCCAGCACATGGGCGGCAATCGAGCCGCCGAGGCGCTGATGTGGTTCCGACGGCGTCACCGTGCTGATGAAACGCTTGCGTGAGGCGCCGACCAACAGCGGCAGCCCGAACGAGTGCAGCTCGCCGAGCCGCGCCAGCGCGGTCATGCTCTGATCGGGCGTCTTGCCGAAGCCGATGCCGGGGTCGAGCACGATCTTGTCGGATGAAATTCCGGCCTTCGCGGCGATGTCGAGCGAACGCCCAAAGAAAGCGGCGATATCCTGCATGATGTCTACAGCAGGATCGGCGCGCTCGCGGTTATGCATGACGATGACGGGCGCGCCACGCTCCGCGACCAGCCCGGCCATGCCGGAATCGCGCTGCAGCCCCCAGACGTCGTTAGCGACGGCGGCGCCCTGATCGAGCGCCCAGGCGACCACGGCCGATTTCATGCTGTCGATCGACACGGGAATGCCGAGTGCGACGACGTCGGACAGTATCGGCTGCAGGCGCTTCAATTCCTCTTCCACCGAGATCGGTTCCGATCCGTAGGGCCGGGTGGATTCTGCGCCGATGTCGATGATATCGGCGCCCTCGGCGATCATCCGCCGGGCCTGTGCCAGCGCCCGCTCCGGGGCGGCGAATTGCCCTCCGTCGGAGAATGAATCAGGCGTCAAATTCAGTACGCCCATCACCGCCGGATAGGGCTTGGAGAGCAGCGCAGGCAGCACCGGTTGACCGGCCGGACCGGACGCAGCGGGAGGTCTGGGCTTGGCTGCCATCATGCGGTCGCTTTGCGCGGTCCGCGCCGCCGAGTCAAGGCGTGAGGGCCGGCACCGCGGGGCCGGCCTGACGCTTCAGTCGCTGATCTTCAATAGCTAATTTTGGGCGGCAGCTTGCGCGCTTGCTCGATCAGTTGCTCGACAGATCGTTCGGAGGGCAAAACCCGGACGAGTTTGCGCTTCGTGTTCACGTCTTTCATGTTCTGGGCGAGTCGCGCCGGATTGCGATGGGCGAGTTCGCGTACCGTGGTGACGCCTGCGGCACGCATTAGGCCTACCTTGGCCTTGCCCATCCCGGGAATGCGCATGTAGTCGGAAAAATTGGCCCATTCGAGCAGTTGCTGCTCGCTGATGCCGGTCTTCGCTGCGAGCGACTTGCGCCCTTTCACGGTGCGAGCGGCTTCCAGCAGCGCATCAGTCGTGCGAATGCCCAACGACTTCAGTTTCGAGGCAGAGTAGGCGGTCAAGCCGTCGATCTCGGAAAGGGGATAAGTCATGATACCAGATGAAAAAAAGAATGTGCCCGGGCCGAAGTGCTCACCAAGACGACTATGCGAACTCGCTGAGACCCGGTGTCCCTGAAATGATTTCGCCCATTTGATCTGCTCCGATTTTGTCGCGACCGAACCTGAAAAGTTCACGCGCCACGTTTTGAATCTCGCTCATGCCCAGACCGAGCGCCATCAGCCTGGTGCCAACCGCCATCAAGCCTCCACCCATCAGCCTCGCGAAGCCGCCATTGCTGCTGGAAGCCGCAATGGCGGCTTCGGCACCCGGAATTTGGTCGATCAGGGCCTGAACCTTGTCGGATGGGCCCTCGTTACGGAGAAAACCCAGAACGATGCCGATGGTTTTTTCAGCGACAGCGCGATCGATGCCGGCCTTGGAGGCCAGCTGTCCTACCAGTTCGTCCATATTTGCCCCGTCCCCAACCGGTTTAACCGGGTCGTGTACTTCTAAATTGATCTTGAGCGCCTGCGATCTGAAATACAAGCGATCCGCGCGTGCGAAGGCTTAGATCGAGTCGCGAGTGTTGCAGCAATGCAAGAGTGAATGCCGGATTCACGCTGACTTGTTGCGCTGCGCTCTCGATTTTTCTGCCAAAGGTCGGAAAAAGTATGAGAAGCATGAACGAACAGGCGGGCGAATGCTCACGTATGTATCGCTGACCGTTTCAATCGGCGGGCAGGATGCGATATGATCGCCACCAAATCCCCCGGCGCGCGAAGAGGCGATGCGATGGTGACTTCTGATAACAAGACGGCCGATACCGACGTGAAGATCTTCATCGGAAAGGGCGAACAGACGGCTTGGCTGACGCTGGCGCTTGCCAATCGGCATGGCCTCGTCACCGGAGCGACCGGCACCGGCAAGACCGTGTCGCTGCAGGTGATGGCGGAGGGCTTTGCCCGCGCCGGTGTTCCCGTGTTCGCGGCCGATATCAAGGGCGATCTGTCCGGAATTGCTGAAGTCGGTGAAGCAAAGGACTTCATTCTCAAGCGCGCCGGCGAGATGGGCCTTAAATTCCAGCCCGACCAGTTCTCGACCGTGTTTTGGGACGTGTTCGGCGAGCAGGGCCATCCGGTTCGCGCCACCGTGACGGAAATGGGACCGCTTTTGCTGTCGCGAATGCTCGATCTAAATGACGTGCAGGAAGGCGTCCTCAACGTCGCATTCCGTGTGGCGGATGAAAACGGTCTGACGCTGATCGACATGAAGGATCTGCGATCGCTCTTGGATGCGATCGCGCCAGTTGGCGGCAGAAAGGGGCCCGATGCCGAGGAGGATGAGCTGGCCGAAATCCGAAAGGCCGCGCAAAGCTTCGGCAATGTCAGCAAGGCGACCATCGGGACGATTCAGCGCCAGCTTCTGGTGCTGGAAAACCAGGGCGGCACTAAATTCTTCGGCGAGCCGGCGCTTTTGCTGAAAGACTTCATGAAGACGGACAGCGACGGCCGGGGAATAGTCAACATTCTGGTCGCCGACAAGCTGATGCAGAACCCGAGGCTCTACGCGACGTTTCTGCTGTGGATGCTGTCGGAGCTGTTCGAAGAGCTTCCGGAAGCCGGCGACCTGCCGAAGCCGAAACTGGTGTTCTTCTTCGATGAGGCGCACCTGTTGTTCAACGATGCACCGAAGGCATTGCTCGATAAGATCGAGCAGGTGGTCCGGCTGATCCGCTCCAAGGGTGTCGGCGTCTATTTCGTCACGCAGAACCCGATCGACGTGCCGGACAAGGTGCTGGCCCAATTGGGTAACCGCGTACAGCATGCGTTGCGCGCCTTCACGCCGCGCGACCAGAAGGCGGTGAACGCGGCGGCGCAGACCTTCCGGCCGAATCCCAAGCTCGACACCGCTCGCGTCATTATGGAGCTCGGCAAGGGCGAGGCGCTGGTATCGTTCCTTGAAGGCGGTGGCACGCCGACCATGGTCGAGCGCGTCATGATCCGGCCGCCGACAGCGCGGATCGGGCCAATCACGCCGGAAGAGCGCAAGGCGATCATGGGCAACAGCCCGGTCAAGGGCAAATACGATACCGCGGTCGACGCCGAATCCGCCTACGAGATGCTGCAGAAGCGGGTAGCTACGACGGCGGCGCCTGCGGAAGGGCAAGATGGTGGCGCTGGCGGCGGCGGCGGAATTCTCGGCCAGATCGGTTCGATCGTCGGCACGATTTTCGGCACCAACGTCAAGCGCGGCAGGCTGTCGACGGGGCAGGTGATTGCGCGAGACGTCACCCGGTCCGTCACCAACAGGGTGGTCGGCGGCATTGTCGCCGATCTCGGCAAATCCGTTGGTGGATCGCTCGGCAGTTCAGTTGGTCGCGCGCTGGTGCGCGGCGCGCTCGGCGGCTTGCTGCGGCGATAGGACTTTTTCGAGCGAAGTGGCAGTCGGTTCGCGTGAAGAGCTGCGACGTAATCTCCTCTGAATCCGGAACGAGCGTGTGCTGAGATATCCGTCGCTACGAAGACCGCTCGATATCCTGTTTCTGGTCTGTTGCATCGCGTTGACGGCCGACGTGCTGGTCCCGGAAATCTGGGGCAACGGCAAGACCAAGGACTATCCGCTCTGGTTCTGGGCGGGGCAGCAGGTGCTGCAGGGCAAGAATCTCTACCCTGACGACCCCGCCACCTATTTCGAGTTCATCTATCCGCCGCTGTCGGCGGTGCTGCTGGCGATCCCGAGTTGGTTAGGCAAGATCCCGCTCTATCTCTGCCTGTCATTTCTCAACATCGTCGCGTGGTGGATGACGGCCCAGTTCTCGCACGCGATGGCGGGATCAGGGCACAAGCCCGGGCCATGGCTGGAAGCACTGCCCGGCTTCGTCACCGTCACCTTCGTGTTCGATATGTTCGACCTTGGCCAGCCCAATCTCGTGCTGTTGGCGCTGATGCTCTACGGATTCTGGCTGCTGCGCGATCACCGTGGCTGGATGGCGGGAAGCATGTTCGCGCTCGCTACCGCGATCAAGGTGTTTCCGGTCGCGGTGTTGCCTTATCTGGTGTGGCGAAGACAGTGGGCGGCAGCCGCGAGCATGCTGGTTTTCATCGGCCTGTTTCTGTTCGTGCTGCCGGCGCCGTTTCGCGGCTTCCAGCACAATGTCACGGAACTGAGGACCTGGTACCAGGGCATGGTGGGTTCGAGTTCGGAGAAGGGGTTCGGGCAGCGCGACGAGCAAAACTGGTCGTGGGTCAACCAGTCAATCATCGCGGTGACGCACCGGCTGACGCGGCCGATCAACTACAACCAGGACAATCCGGCCAAACCCGTGCGCACGATGAACATCATCGACGTCGATTTTAGGACGGCGAACTGGATCGTCGTGGCGATCTCGCTCGCGATCGGGCTCGGCTATCTCGCTGTCATGCCGCCGGCCTCGCGCCGCACGGAACGGTCGGATGCCGAAGAGATCGGCATCCTGTTTTGCCTGATCACGGTAGCTTCGCCGCTGGCCCGCCAATACTACTTCCTGTGGCTATTCTTCCCGATCACTGTTTTGCTCCACCGCGCCGCTTACGATCCGCGCCAGCCGGTCAAAACCGGGACATGGATGTTGCTCGCCGTTGCGGGCGGCTTGCTGTGCCTGTCGCTGCCGCTGTTCCCGGTTGATCTGCAGGCCTATGGCAACAATCTCGCCGCCACCGTCCTGCTGGTGGCGGGCCTGGTCTGGCACATATTGCATCCGTCTGCCGCAGAAGTTGCCTTGCCTCACACCGCGGGCGAGCTACAACTTGACGCTAACAACAAGGCTCGCAGCCAGGGATAACAAGCCATGTCCAACGCCAAGATTCAGCCGATCCTCGATCACATCGACGCCGATTTCGACAACAGCCTTGAACGGCTGTTCGCGCTGTTGCGGATCAAGTCGATCTCGGCCGATCCGGCTTTTGCCGGCGATTGCAAGGCGGCCGCCGATCATCTGGCAAAGGATATCGCGACGCTCGGCTTCAAGGCCGAGGTGAGGCCGACGGCGGGGCATCCGGCGATCGTCGCGAAAGCCAATGGCGGCGGGGGCAGCCGGCCGCACGTGCTGTTCTACGGACATTATGACGTGCAGCCCGTCGATCCGCTCAATTTGTGGCACCGGCCGCCGTTCGAGCCTGTTGTCACCGACCATGCCGACGGCCGCAAGATCATCGTCGCGCGCGGCGCCGAGGACGACAAGGGCCAGTTGATGACTTTCGTCGAGGCCTGCCGCGCCTGGAAGAAGGTCACAGGATCGCTGCCGGTCGACATCACCATCATTATCGAGGGTGAAGAGGAAATCGGATCGAAAAACTTCGTGCCGTTCCTGGAAGCGAACAAGGCTGATCTGAAGGCCGACTTCGCGCTCGTCTGCGACACCGGTATGTGGGACCAGAACACGCCGGCGATCACGACTTCGCTGCGCGGGCTCGTCTATGACGAGGTCAAGATCAAGGCCGCCAATCGCGACCTCCATTCCGGCATTTTTGGCGGCGGCGCGCGCAACCCGATCCGGGTGCTGACCAACATTCTCGGCGGCCTGCATGACGAGAACGGCCACATCACCATTCCCGGATTCTACGATGGCGTAAAAGACCTGCCGTCGGACATCCTGGCGCAGTGGAAGAATCTCAACCTCACGCCGGAATCGTTCCTGAAGCCGATCGGCCTTTCCATTCCGGCCGGTGAAAAGGATCGCCTCCTGTTCGAACAGGTTTCCTCGCGCCCGACCTGCGACATCAACGGCATCATCGGTGGCTATACCGGCGAGGGCTCGAAGACGGTAATCCCGGCGGAAGCTTCCGCCAAGGTTTCTTTCCGGCTGGTGGAGGGACAAGATCCGGAGAAAATCCGAAAAGCCTTCCGCGATTACGTCAGGGCGCGCGTGCCCGCCGATTGCAACGCCGAGTTCACCGACCATTCCAACGCGCCGGCGATTGCGCTCGACTGGAACATGAAGCCGCTGGCGGCCGCCAAGCGCGCGCTGACGGACGAGTGGGGCAAGGAGGCGCTCCTGATCGGCTCCGGCGCCTCGATTCCGATCGTGGCGGATTTCAAGCGCACGTTAGGTCTCGACACCGTGCTGGTCGGCTTCGGTCTCGACGACGACAACATTCATTCGCCGAACGAGAAGTACGACCTCAAGAGCTATCACAAGGGCATCCGCTCCTGGGCGCGGATCCTCGGCGCGTTCGCGGAGGCGAAGTAGGACGTGTAGGATGGGCAGAGCGAAGCGAAACCCATCACCTCGCCGCATGGGCAAGTGAAGATGACCAGCTACCGTCGCAATTTCATCCCCGGCGGTTGTTTCTTCTTTACGGTCAATCTTGCCGACCGCCGGTTGCGGCTGCTGACGGAAAGCCCTGCGCTCCGCGTTTCGTGAGACTCGCCAACGCCATCCATTCACGATCGACGCGATGGTCGTACTCCCGGATCATCTACATGCGGTCTGGACGCTGCCTGAAGCCGATCGAGATTTTGCGACGCGCTGGCGGCTGATCAAATCGACGTTCTCACGCAACCTTACTGTCGGTGAGCCGATTTCAGCCAGCCGCGCCGCCAAAAGCGAGCGTGGCATCTGGCAGCGCCGCTATTGGGAACATACGATTCGCGATGAGGACGATTTGGCGTGTCACATCGACTACGTCCATGTCAATCCGGTCGAGCATGGACTTGTAACACGTGTCAGGGACTGGCCCCATTTCGTCGTTCCACCGCATGGTGAAGCTTGGAATGTATCCCGAAGATTGGGCAGGCGATTTTGCGGGATTGGGCACGAGTTTCGGCGACCTATCTTAGCGCGGCGAGATGATGGGTTTCGCGAAGCGATACCCATCCTACGACAGCCTCAAGCAAAAACGCCGCCCGGGATTGGACGGCGTTTGATTCCGAGACGTGTAGAGGGTGTGTGACAGGCAGTTTAGCGCATCCGCGTGGCTTGTCCACCGGATATCTCTCACGCCGTCACTCCACTGGGTAGGGTCCCTCGCGAAAGACGCGATCGTGATAGCCTTTGCTGCCGACCTCGCGCGCGAGCGGACTGCGGATATCCCCGCCGGCCTGCAGCCGCGCAATCAGCGCGCGGAAATCATGGCGCGGCTGCCAGCCGAGTTCGGCACGTGCGCGGTCGTTGACGTAGACGCGATCGATGCCTGGAATCATCCTCCAGCCGCGCCGCGCAAATTCAGCCTCAAACTCCGGCACGTAACGGCGGACCACACGCGGCGCGTCGTTGCGCAGTTCCGCCGTGTCGTTGCGTGAGAATGGCGTGGTGGCGCTGATGATGTATTTCGCGAAGCCAGTCGATGGCGCGCGGTCGGCCGCCAAAAGATGCGCGCTGACCACGTCTTCGATATCGACGCGCCGATAGAGGAACTCGTTGGTCTTGATGTTGGCGTCGGTGTAGGCCTCGCGTGTCGCGCGATTGTCATCCTCTTCGGGAAAGAAGCGCGAGGTGCGCAGCACGATGGTGCGAATCGCGTCATTGCGCGCAAAGAGCTGGCACAGATCCTCCGCGGCGGCCTTGGTGACGCCATAGATGTTTTTCGGCACGGCCGTGACATCTTCGGTGATCCAGGCCGCCGGCTCGCCCGGCGGTGGCACCAGCGCCTCGCCGAAGACGCTTGTGGTGCTGGTGTAGACAAACGCCGCAACGCCGGCTGCGGCGGCTTCTTCGAGCAAATTGAGCGTGCCTGAAATGTTGACGTCGATAAATTCCTGCCGGCTGTGAGTAGCCACATGCGGCTTGTGCAGCGTCGCGGCGTGCAGCACGGTCGTGATGCCATTCATGCAGCGGCGCACGAACGCGCGGTCAGTGATCGAGCCCACGTGGTGCGTAAACACGCCGGGCAGAACGTCAATACCGATGGTCTCGCGCCGCTGCGCCCGCAACGTACGCATCAGCGCTTCGCCGAGATGGCCGGAACTGCCGGTCACCAGTACCGTCACGCCGCGATGACCTTCTCTTCGGGCTCAGCTCTTGTAGCTCGGATCGATGCGATCGAGCTTGCGCAACAGCGGCGGCCATACCAGCTCGGTCGAGCGCCGTTCCGCGAAATCGGGATTGGCGAACAGCCGCTCGTTCTTGTCGATCACGGCCTGCTCGATCGGGTAGGCGGTTGGCCCCAGCATGCGCGTGCGCACCTGCATCGTGCACGCCCGCTCCAGATGGTACATGCGCTCGAAGGCGGCGGCGACCGAACGGCCGACGGTGAGGGTGCCGTGGTTGCGCAACAGCATGTGGTTCTTGTTGCCGAGGTCCTTCTGCAGCCGCGGGCGCTCGTCGTGGTCCAGCGCCACGCCTTCGTAATCGTGGTAGGCGAGATCGTGGGTGACGAACTGCGCGGTCTGGTTCATCGGCAGCAGGCCCTCCATGCAGCTCGCCACCGCCGTCCCGTCGGGCGTGTGCAGATGGAGCACGCAGCCGGCATCCTCGCGCACCTCATGGATCGCCGAGTGAATGGTGAAGCCCGCCGGATTGATGCTGTACTCGCTCTCGCTGAGCTGGTTGCCGTGGAGATCGACCTTCACCAGGCTCGACGCCGTGATTTCCTCGAACATCAAGCCGTAAGGATTGATCAGAAAGTGATGGTCGGGGCCGGGCACGCGCGCCGAGATGTGGGTATCGACCAGATCGTCCCAGCCATAGAGCGCGACGAGGCGATAGCAGGCGGCGAGATTGACGCGCTGGTTCCACTCGGCATCCGTCATGCCGGATGAAACCTGCTTCAGGCGAGCTTCGGCTGGCGACATGGCGTGGTTTCTCCCGAAAATTGTTGATTTCGAGAGCGAGCCTAGCCCTGTGCCGGATGGCCGGCAAGGCAGGCATCACGGGTGGCAGTTATGCTCTTGCGACTTAAGGCGCTGGAATCGCCAGCAGCGTCGAGATGGCGCGGCCGCGGATGTCGTAGACGCGCGCGAACACGACATCGTCACGCTTGATTTCCACCATGACCGGCGCAGTGAGGCCCTTGCAGTAGAACTCGCCCAGCGTCATCGCGAAGTCGGCGGACTGGCTGTCCCAGCCAATCGTGAAGTCGGGGCCGAGCGCCACCTGCGCCGGGCGCTGCGGGCCGCACACAGCGACCTTCCACTTGCGTCCCAGTGGAGGAAATTCCTGCCGTTCGACCAGCTCCTCGCGCAGACCGTCGGAAGCCTGCTTCAGCGCCAGCCCCCAATAATCCAGCATAAACATCTTGTCGGCGCCGCGAACAGTGCCGGCGATGTGATTGAAGTGGGTGTACTCGTAAGGGTGCAGGCGGATCATCTCGCTGAGCGGCAACAGTAGGCCGAACGTGAACACCGCTAGCGCCGCCGGTTGCCACCGACGGTGATTGTTCTTCAGCCAGTTCATACCCCAGGCGAACGATGCGCCGGCTAGCACGGCCATCGGCGGGATCACGAAAACGAAATGCCGGATGCCGTTGTAGAGCGCCGGCCGCTTCACCATCGCGATCACCAGCGGCAGCGTGGCCGCCAGCGTCAACATCAGGAAGATGGTCTTGCGGCGCGCTGCCACGTCCACGCGCGACAGCGACATGAAGGTGCCGACGACGCCGGCGAGCAGAAGCGCGAGCAATATCTCGGGAAGCTGCAGCGCGAACAGAGTCGGCAGGTAGGACCATGGCATGTCCGGCACCGAGACCAGCGCCCCGTCGAACATTTCCTTCCACGGTTTTTCGAAGAAATGCGAGAAATAGGTCAGCGCCTTGAAGGGGTGGTCGGGCTCCATAATCGACCACGGCCACACCAGGCCCATGATCAGGTACCCGAGCACGAGGCCGGGCAGCAGCACGTACACGACATGGGCGAAGCGGCGGATCGCCTCGCGCGAGCCTTGCGTGCGGACGTCCTCGATCAACAGCGGGACGAAGCCCACCATCGCATAGATCACCGCCAGCCCGCCGAGGATCCGGCAGCCGATCGAGAGGCCGGCGCCGAGGCCTATGATCAGGATGGTTCGCGGCGAGGGCGCGGGATACTCCTCGGCGAGGCGCACCAGACCCAGGATCAGGATCACCATCGAGACGGCAAACGGCGCGTCCTTCGGGTTCATGAACATGTGCCCGTAGAAGGTCGGGCACAGCGCCAGCAAGAGCAGCGTCGCGAGCCCGGCAAGCGGGCCGCCGACGCGCCGCGCCAGCCGCCAGGTCACGGCAAGGCCGATCAGGCCGACGACGGCGCCGAGCAGGCGGCGCGTTTCGAACAGTTCGAGCGGGATGACTTTGTGCAGCAGGGCGGCCGCCATGTCGAAGCCGCCGCCATACATGTAGAGATTGGCGAACGACAGCGCGCCGGTATCCTTGAAGCCGGAACCGTACATCCGCAGCAGCAGATCGGCATATTCGGCGTGGGTGTAGTCATCCCAGCCCAGCCCATAGTCGCGGAAGGTCAGGCCAGCGACGAGGGTGACAACAGCCAGCATGAAGACGGCAAGGTCGTCACAGGTCCGCTCCAACGAGCGCCGCGCAGGCGTGTCGAGGGCAGAAGTCGTGATGGATGACATTGGTAGCCTAGAGTCCCCTATGGCCCAGCTTGAGTATTCTTGAGCCTCATTCCCCGGGTACCCATATAGCGCAGTTCCATTACCAAGTAATTGGGAATTGTGGCGTAAATCCCTGATGCAATGCAACAAAAGGGCAGTAATTGGTAGGTGGTAAAACTACGGGCGCCGGAGTGAACGGCACCTGAATGGCACGAAACACCCGCGACCGGGATTCCTGCAACCGAACAACGCCATGCGAAATCCAGTGTGCAATTGGCGGGTGGCGAGGCGCACAATATGACGGTATCGTGGCGTTGGGCGGCTTGCGAGCGTTTCGGGCGCGGCTGAGGGGTTAGTTCAATGATGGTTGTTATGTTGGTCGCCGCGATCGGCCTCGTTTTGGCGGGGCTGCTGGCGATCGGCTTCGGGATCCCGATCAAGGAATTCAGCACCGGCAACACGTTGATCATCGCCGGCGTGATCGGCGTCTGCACCGGCGCGATCATGCTCGCGCTCTGGATAGCGGTCCGGGAGCTGAAGAACGTTGCGCGGCGGCTCGGCGCTGGCGTGCCTGAAGCGGGCGGCGAGGCCGCGGTGCGGGATTCCGCTTCCTTCGGCGGCGGTTTCCCGGCCGCCGAACAGCCCACTGGTCCCGGACCATTCCCCCCAACAGCACCGCCGCTTTTCTCGCCAGCGGTGCCGCCGCCTTGGCAGAACGAGGCTGTCCTGCGCGATCACCCGATCCCGGAGCCGACACACCCCGAACCCGCACCGTCGGCTCCGAAACCGAAGCGCAATTTGCTGTTTTCTTCGACGTCGCGAAGAGAGCGCGAGCGCGCGCAGGGGCGCGCCAGTGAGCCGCTGCCGCCGGACCTTTTGTCATCGGACCTTCGTTCCAGTCCACCCGCCGTGCCGCCGGTCGAGCCGGCCGAACCGCCACGGGCGTCGTTCGAGGATACCTGGCCGAAAGCGGAGCGCGCAAAACCCAGTGAAACCCCGTTGCAGCGCCGCGGCGGCCGCACGCCGCCAGCGCCTGCGGAAGCCAATGGTGGACCGCCGCGCACGGAGGATCAGCCGGCGGTGACGGTGCTGAAGTCGGGCGTCGTCGATGGCATGGCATATTCCCTCTACTCCGACGGTTCGATCGAGGCCCAGATGCCGGAGGGGATGATGCGCTTCGCCTCGATCGATGAACTGCGCGCGCATCTCGATCAGCGGTCCTGAACCGGCAATACTTGCCGCGAGAGCGGTTGTTGAAAATAAAGCGCCGCCGTTCTTGTCAGTTTCCCGGTACTTCGTTCATATTTGCCAAGTCGTACGAGATTCCGCTGATGTATTGCCGCGGTTGGATACTGTCTGAACCGTGTGGCCGACAGATGCATTCGTGATCCCAAAGGTTGAGCCATGACCGATCCCGCCGGCAAGACGCCCGTCGAACTGACCGCCAATATCGTATCGGCCTATCTCAGCAACAATCCGACCCAGGCCTCGGAAATCCCGAACCTGATAAGCCAGGTCCATGCCGCGCTGATGCGGGTGTCGAGCGGCCGGCCCGAGACGCCGCTCGAGCCAGCCAAGCCGGCCGTGTCGGTGAAGAAGTCAATGACGCCGGAATATCTGGTGTGTCTGGAGGACGGCAAGCGCTTCAAGTCGCTGAAGCGTCACTTGCGCACGCAGTACAACATGACGCCGGAGCAATACCGCGACAAATGGGGCCTGCCGCCGGATTATCCCATGGTGGCGCCGAACTACGCCGTGGCGCGCTCGCAACTCGCCAAGAAGATGGGCCTCGGCCAGCAGGCGCGGAAGCGGAAATAAGCCCAGTTATTGCGAGAAGCCAACGGTCGCGATGACGGTGGTCACGAGGCCGCGGCAAGCGCCTCGCGCGCGTCGGAGCGGATGCGCTCGACCATAGAGCGCAGGCCGTTGGAACGCTGCGGCGTCAGGTGCTCGCGAAATCCGAATTCGTCGAACACCGCGAGCGCATCAGTTGAAAGGATCTGTTGCGGGGTGCGGCCGGAGTAGAGCGTGAGCAGGATTGCGATCAGGCCGCGCACGATGTGAGCGTCGCTGTCGCCCAGATATTTCAGCCGCGGTTCGCCGTTTCCGCTGCGGTCGATCTGCCTGGAAAGCCAGACCTGGCTGACGCAGCCATTGACCTTGTTCTCCGCGGAATGCTCGGCCTCCGGCATCGGGTCGAGCATGCGGCCGAGTTCGATGACGTACCGGTAGCGGTCGTCCCATTCCTCCAGCAGCTCGAAATTGTCTCTGATTTCGTCGATCGTCATCTTGGCCCGCATCCGTTTCGTAAGTCTTATATAGGATGCGGATTGAACGAAAGCGACGGAACGGACCCGGTTCCGCGGCCTTATTTTGAAGCCAATGGCATCCGCGGCATCCGCCATTCGATCGCCATATCGTCCTCCGTCAGCGCGTCGGCGGGTGAGGCGGCCGCGATCACTGCCTCGGCGTCGCCGGCGGTGCCGATCGAGCTGGTATGGTCGGGCTTCTTGTCGGGGACGGTGGGAGGCTCCGGCTTCTTGTCGGTGATGATCTTGTACAATTGGCGGGCCCCGTCCTGGGCGCGCTGGCCGATCGCGGTGGCGGCCTGGCCACCGACCTCGCAGGCCGCCGGCTGGCGCTTGCAGAACTGGCCCATGTCGGAGACGGCGGCGGTCGCAGCCGATACGGCTTCGGACGCGCCGATCTGCGGCACCTTGGCCGATTCAGCCGTCTTTTCTCTGGGCAACAGCACGAGCACGAGCCCGAGCCAGAATGCCATGCGAAGCAGAAAAAACATCTCGCGACCCCGGTCGTCTCTTATGGTTGTATTGCGGTTAAGTCCGCTAGCTTTGTTTCTGACTAACAGCCCTCGATAAATCGCAAGTGTTTGCATTGAGGTAAAATCGCCGAAAATTTTCTGAAAACCGCAACGATTCGATTCGGCGTAAATTTTCGATTGACGACCATCGCCGCGCGAAAAGTTCGCGCCGCTCGCGCATCCACCATTTCGAAACCATAGTTCGATCGCGCTGGAAACCTGTCGTTCACCATCCGCGTCGAATGACCGTCGCGTGAGACGTCAAACCTCCGCGGATGTGCGTTGTTGGTCGGCCATGCGCCGGGCCTTAGCGTTCGCTTAAGCTCACTCTGACACGGTGACGCAAAGATTGAGGGGGCGTTCCGGCGCGTCTGTCTGACGAATAAGCCGAAGCGCGAGAGCCGTGACTGTTTTGAGTATCATCCGCGATTGTCTCGATGCGCTGGTGCATCCCTCGGCACGATATGATGCGCTGACGCGTGCGCGCCATCGCGCTTTCATGGCGCCGCGGCTGCTCGGCAGCCTGGTGGCGCTTGCGGCCTTTCCGGTCTATCTGGCGATGCGCGGGGCGCCCACAGCGCTCGAGGTCGCTGCCTTCGCCTGGCTTATCGCACCCATCCTGTTGTCCTGGTTCCTGTCGCGCACCGGCCGCTACGAGGGCGCGCATATTTTATCCGCGCTGGCGCTGGCGGGACTTGTCATGATGGTCGCCGTGACCACCGGCGGCATCGAATCGTTCGCCGCGGTCTGGCTCATCGTCGTTCCCCTGGAAGCGGCGCTGTCGGCCTCGCGCCGCGTGGTCGTGTTTGCCTCTGCGCTTGCGTTGTCATGCGCCGCCTTGCTGATTGCGCTCGGGCATTTTCACCTGCTGCCGATGGCGGAGCCGAACGCGGCGCTGCACGGCATCCTGATGGGTGCCGGCGTTGCTTCGGCAACGCTCTATGCGGCGGGACTGGCCGTTAGCGCGGAATCGCTGGCGCGCACTTCCGTGTCGCTGCTTTATCTCGAGGAAGATCGCTACCGTTTGCTTGCGCGAAACATGAGCGACGTGATTTCGCGTCATAACCGCAGCGGCGCCGTGGAGTTCATTTCGCCGGCGGCGGAAGCCATGCTCGGTACGCCCGGCGCCCGGCTCACCGGCCATGGCCTGTTCGACCGCGTTCATGTCGCCGATCGTCCGGCCTATCTCACGGCCCTGTCGGATGCCGCGCGCGGTAGCGAGCAGCGCAGCGTCGAATTCCGCCTGCGCCGCGATGCGCCTCGCGGCCAGAATGCTTCCGCCGATTTCATCTGGGTCGAGATGCGTTGCCGGCCGCTCGAGCAGGTTTCGCCCGAGGCCGAGGTTGTTGCCGTGATGCGCGACATCACCGACCGCAAGATCCAGGAGCAGGCCCTCGAAATGGCGCGCACCGCCGCCGAACAGGCGGATGCCTCCAAGACGCGGTTCCTGGCTACCATGAGCCACGAGCTGCGCACGCCGCTGAACGCCATCATCGGCTTCTCCGAGATGATCGTGCACGAAGAGGCGATGATGATCGACGCTGCGCGGCGCAGGGAATATGCGCAGTTGATCAACGATTCCGGCCAGCATCTGTTGTCGGTCGTCAACGGCATCCTCGACATGTCCAAGATGGAAACCGGTAATTTCGAGATTTCGCCGGAGCCGTTCGCGCCGCGCGCGGCACTGTTGCACTGCTGCAATTTGCTGGCGCTGAAGGCGCGCGACAACGGCGTCGACCTGATCACCCGCGCAGCGGAGGACTTGCCCGTGATGAACGGCGATCCCCGCGCGTTCAAGCAGATAGCGCTGAACCTCATCACCAACGCCATCAAGTTCACCGAGCGCGGCGGCAGCGTGACGGTTTCCGCGGCGGTCGAAGGATCTCGGCTGTTGCTGAATGTCACCGATACCGGGGTTGGTATCGCCGCGGAGGATCTCGCGCGGATCGGCGATCCGTTCTTCCAGGCCGGCAAGACCTATCAGCGCAAGCATGAAGGCACCGGCCTCGGCCTGTCGATCGTGAAGGGTCTGGTTGGATTGCACAACGGCGAGATGACTGTGCAGAGCAGGGTCGGCGAGGGTACCACGGTGGCTGTGACCTTGCCGCTTGACTTTGCGCCTTCGCTGACCACTTCAAACAACGTCGCGACGCTGAAGCCGGCGCTGCGACCCGAATCTCAGGATGAAGTCCATCAGGTGAAGAAACGTGCCTAGGCGTATTGACGACGATGACGAGATGCCGCGCCGCCGCCGTCGCGGGGCGAAAGCGGTTGCGATCGAAGCGGAGGAAGAGCGCGGCCTCGTGATGCGCATTCTCCTGCACAGTCCGAAAGACATGATCGCGGGCCTGCTCGCGGCTGCCGCAATCTGCGCCATCGTCGCCAATGCGCTGTTTCTGCAGGCCGGCCGCCATCCCTCGCCGATGTTCGGCTCTGTCGTGACGCTGCCGGCACCGCAAGTTGCCGTCGTGAACCCACTGCCGCGTCCGCGCCCGGTCGAATTGACCGCAAGGCCGGTCGATCTAGATCCGCCGGAAATCAGGCCGGTCGAGGTGAGGGGCGCCGATCCCAAACACGTCGAGATCAAGAGCGCCGAGCCCAGGAACAACGATTCCAAGAACGCCGACCCGATGACCAATCTGGTGGTCAAGTCGACCGGCGCACCCGCCGCGCCGCCTAGCAATGTGGTGCGTCCGCCGGCGCCGATTCCGGCAAATGGGCAAAGCGCTGGCGCGCGCCGCGTGGCGGCGGTGCAGCGCGCGCTGACGCAATATGGCTACGGCCAATTGAAGCCGACCGGGGCGGTCGGTGCGGACACCCAAGCCGCGATCTCGAAATTCGAGCGCGACCGCAAGCTCCCGGTGACCGGGCAGATGTCCGATCGGCTGGTGAAGGAGCTCACGGCGATGATCGGGCATCCGATCGACTAGCTTCCGGTCGCTCGTCGGCCTATCGTCGTTTCCATGCGATTGAAATCATCTATCTGGGTGGCCGCTTACCTGCGCCGCTGCCAGACCGAGGGAATTTTTGGCGCCGTGCGCAAGCGCGGTGCGGAGGAGGCGGGGGCGGTGTTCGTCAAGGTGGCGCTGCTCGACGGCAACGCCATGCTGTATGCGCCCGCGCCGCAGACCGTCTACGACGAGAGCCGCCCGGCCGAGCGGCTGTTCGCGCCGGCCTCGCCGCAGCCGGTGCCTGAGCAATCGGTCGAGGAGCGTCTCGTCAAGGAACTCCGTTTCGATCCCGACGCCTGGATCGTCGAGACCGAAGACCGCGCAGGGCGGCACTTCCTGGATCTGGCGAAAGCTTAGCGCTTTGAGCCGTCGGTGCCGGTGCGTGTGGCCGGCGCGGTTCCAGGCTGCACCGCGGGACGCGTTTGCGACCCCGCCGCACGCGCGCGGTGCCGTTCTTCGTCGTACAGCGCGGCGCGATATTTGGCGCGGCTGACCGCCATGGTCGAGCCGCGCCATGCGGCCAGCATGACGAGCGCGGATCGTTCGCTCAAACGGTCATAGAGTCGCGACAAGCGATAGACGTTGTGCACGGATGAGCCGAATTCCGGATTGAGGAACAGCAGCACGCGCTGGAAGATTGCGCTCGGCATGTCGAGCGCCTTCGCCGCGCATGCCAGCGGCTCGCCGCCGGGATCATTGACAACTTGCGTTGCGATCCGCGAGGGCAGGATCAGGGCGTCGCCGAGTTCGAGCGCGAAGTTTTCAGCGTCCTCGGCGAACGCGGCCATCTCTAGGATATGAAGCGCGCGGGCGGCACGGGCTGCGGGAATTCGCGCCGAGGCCTTCAGCGGCGTATCGGCGATGTTGTGCAGGATCAGCGCGCGCTCGCTGGAACCGGCCGCGAAGAACATATCGCTGATTTCGGCAGCATCGTTGGGCCGCATTGCCAGGTTGGACGCCATCCGCAACTGCGCCTCGGTCGGCGCCTTCACGGTCGGCGCGTCGGTCGGGGTAGCGGTAATCGCAGCCGCGAGCGGCAGGGGCTGGTCGGGGTGCGCACGCCGCAGGCCGAGCCTGTTCATGATCTCGACCGGCGTTGCCGGATAGATCGCGAGGCGCGCCCGCACCGCCGCGCGGGTGGCGTCGTCGACCTGGTCGATCAGGCGGGACGTCAGTTCAACGAACTGCCGCTCCTCGTCGGCGGAATGGGCGCTGGTCTGGACATAAAGATCGGTCAGCACGCGCAGTAAAGTCGGCCGGATATCGACGCCCTCGCGGCGCGAGAGCGTCATCAGCCCGTCGAATCCGGGAAACAATGGAGCTGCGGTCATGTCAGGTGTACGCGACTTCGATCATCCTTCGCGTCAGCCTACGCAGCGCGTTTTAAGAGTTGGTTAAGGAAAACAGCCCCTGAAGAAATCCGATAAAATGTGAGCTTTCGGCGGGCCACGGAACCCGTAACTGTACCGCCTGCACAAATTAAGATGCCGTTAACCACGTTCTGTTCTGAATAATGGCATGTCGCCGGTCAAAATCGTGACCGCGGCAACCAGAGAGAACGGAATATGGGCACCATCATTGAATTTCCGGCGGATGCGGCCTCGCGACGGCTGGGCTCAATCATGGATGGCGCTCCACGCGATGGTCTGGGAACTGTGCTGATCCTTCCCGTTGTCCGCATCGAACGCGAAGCCGGCGAAACTGGCGACGGACGCGGGCCGGAAGAGGGGACGGCGCCCGGTCGCCGTCGCCGTCGGCGCCCCTGAACGACGGACGTTTGAAATGCCGGAGCTGCGCCTCCCGATCCGGACCACCGGGCTTCGGTCACTCCCGGCCCTCATGTTGCTTGTTGTAAGTGCAGCGCTCGGCGGTTGCAGCGGCGGCGATTTCGGCCGCACCCGCGCGGATATGCGTAATGATGACATGCACCGCTGGCTGGGCGCCGAGGCCACGGCCAGCGTCGGCCTCAAGCCTTCACACTTCCAACTCACCGAAAACGAACGCCAGCTTCGCGATCTCGCGTATCCCCTGATCGAACCGCCGCATTCGCGGCCGGCTTGGAAGAGCGTGTTCGGCGATTACCAGCCATTGCCTTCGCCATGGCGGCAGAAGGTCGTGTTTGACCGCACCACCTACGGGCGCGCTTTGATCGACGAGCCGCACCGCTCGCACACCTCGCGTTATCAGCAGTTGATCGAGGACGTTCGCAACGACATCACGAGGTTCGAGCCGTTCTTTGCCTCCGCGAGCCGCGTCATAGAACTCGACCGCAAGCGCAGCGCCAGCCTGAAGATGGTGTCGGAATTGTCGCCGCGCGAGCAGGCGGATGCGATCGCGCGCATGGAAGAGAACACACTGATCGTGCAATGGGTCCAGCAATGCCTGGAGCGGCGCATTTCTTCCTATCGCTGGGCACTGGAGCGGCTGGTGATCCACGCGCCAGACGGTATCGCAGCCGACGCCGACCGCCTGATCGGCGAGCTGGCGGCGCAAACGGCCAACCCGCCGGTCGCCGCCCAGCCCGTGATCGGGCGCGCGGTGACGGTGAAGGGGTAGAGGCGTGGACTCATTAGCACGCAGCCAGATTCGGATTGATGCAAGCTTGATCAACGCCAGATAGCTTGCCGCGAGTTTTTGAGGCTCCAGTTTTGGAGCTGGGTCACGTTCGCGGCGGCCCCATCAACCCGAAATGGCCAGCGATGGTGCCGCCAATGTTCTGAATTTACTTCCGCTTTCCGGACATGGCCGGACTTGCTGCTGGCTCGACCCGGTCGTGAATGACCCATTTGCGACATCGAGAGCATTTGGCCGCCGCTGCAAAGCGTATCGCGGGCGGGGCAGGAGCACGGCCGGACCATCAGATTAGCGGACATCGGCTTGTTCGCTCAGCATCCTCTAAAGTTCAACCGTACCGCTCGCGACTGCAATCGGCGGTGCGATTTTGTTCTGTGCGATGATTTCTTCAAGCTTTGCATTATTCTCCAGCAGGCGGTGACTGGTGAGGATGAGGAAGTAATAACCAAATTCCGGATTTTGAAAGTAAATCTCCAGCAACTTATCATACTCAATTGTCAGCACATGGCCGCCCTCGATGCACTCGATCGTCGCCGTCCGTCGATTTTTCGGCGTCAGGAAGCCAAGCTCGCCCATCAGACTTCCAGGCGGAAGCTCTACGCTGAATTCGGTGACCAGGAATTTTCCGGTGATGATCAAAAACATTTCGTTGGCTGCATCGCCCTTGCTGCACAATTTGTCGCCCTTGCGATATTTGCGCTCGGTCATGAAAGGTTTGAGCCATTCCAATGAGGTATCGCCCTCTGTGGCTATGCGTGCCCTCTTGATCAGTTTGAGCATTTGGCGGAGGCGAATTGCATTGATCGGCAGGAAAAGCAGATACAGGATAAAAGTCCCGACGCTTCCGGAGAGCGCGCCAAAGACGACGAAGAATGTACAGCCGACCATGTTCGCGATGCGCAGCGGCACCATTGTATGCATCAGCAACGTAGCTACAAGAAAGGTGGCACCAATCACAGCGAACATATTGGCAAGCGTGATGTTGGCCAGCACAATTTCTAGCAGCCGGTTGAGTAGGGCATCGTAGGTGATGTTGTTGGGATCGAGACCCATTTGAACCAGAATCTTTGCGATCCTGAGATTGTCCGCCGCCGTATCAAGAATGCGGTTTAGTATTGTCGAAAAATCTGCGTTGCTGCTCGAGTTCATCAGATACTCCCCACGCAAAGCCGTCGGAATTCGTCGGGTAAACCTCGAAGTCGAAACGCCAATATTTGGCAGAATTATTGGGGAAAATCGTCAACTTTTTCAGCATTTTTCCCGCTCATCGACCCTGAATTCTAGAGCCTGGCGCGCAGTCTCGAAGGCATCTCCGATGTCCGTTCCTGGCACTTTTCGGACCTGAGCATTCAGGCTGAGGATGTCCGTTTACGAGGGCACAGCGGACTTCTTTTCTGGGCGCGACCAGGTCCGTTGTTGACCCAAGCGGACTCAGTTGTCTTCATTCTGCTTGGGCAGGTTGCAAGCCCCAATATCGGGCAGTGGCAGCTCAATTCCCATCAGATTCAGCGCAATTGCAAAGCCTGCCCTTACGTGCGCTGTCTCGCCGCAAAGACAACGCTTGATCCGACGCACCACGGGTCGGGATCATCGTTTCCAAACGGATGAGGAGAATCTTTCTGCTCGATCGTGGAGCTCTCCTTTCAAGTCTTACTTAGAAATCCCGATGACGAAACGATCAGCGATGCGCCTGCTATGAGGACCAATATCAATACAGCTTTGCGAAACGTCTCATCGTTGATTGTTCCGTACAGCTTGAAGCCGATCCATATGCCAGCGACCATGAACGGAAGACCAACGCCATATAGCTTGACGGTTTGAGGCGTGTATGACCCCGCGAGAAGTTGCGAAAGCGAGATGATCACGAAAGCTGAAAACAGCACTGGTTGAAAGACCGCGCGCTGTTTGTCCCTCGACCATCCACGCAACTGGCACGAGATCGTTGAGATGATGCCGCCAAGGCCCGTGACGCCTCCGAGTAGCCCATTCGCAATTCCTATCGCGACGTCAGCGGGAGCGCCAATCTTGAATGGTCCCAGCGGTGGGCGTACGAGGCTGTACGTCGCGTAAAGAATTAGCAGCACGCCGACACCGAAACGCAAATAGGTGGGATTGAGATGCGTCAACAGCATAACCCCAATTGGAATGCCGATGGCCGTACCCAAGGTGAGCGGCCAAACGCTTTGCAAGTTCAAGGCGTGACGCAACTTCGCGATGCCATAGCCTTGCGTAAGCAGGCCATAGCCAGCGATTAGGGCCGCGACTTGAATAGGCGTGATGATGTGCAGCCAAATGCCGGATACGACGATACCCATCGCAAATCCGGAAAAGCCGCTGACGAAGCCGCCTAAAAATGTTGCGAAAATGAAGAGGAGAAGTAGGTGGAGATCCATGGTGCTCGCTCCATAGGAAAGCGAGCAGCGCTTGCATGGGATCACCACTTAACGGGGAGGCTGCGACATCCCCTGTCTCTATCCTATCGAACCAAACTCCTCCTTTACAATGGGTTTTTCTGTTATTGGCGGAAAGCGAAGCCCGGTTGGCTCTGCGTGGTCGGCTCATAGAGGCAAACTGGAAGCAGCCGAACCATCGCCCGAAAGGCGCGTCTTGACGCGTAGCGCTTGATGAGGGTGGCGCTGATATCGGGACCTCAGGACTGACGATCTGCCCTGTGAGGTTCGTCATGAGCAGGCCAATTAATAGGAACCGTCCTCAGGCGCGACCGTTTCCGAGCATGAAGAAACCCTTAGCGCCCCGCCCAGAAGCTGCGCCGGGGCTGAAGCCCGCTCTCGAGCGGAACATCCATGCGCTCGTCGAACGAAGAAAGCGCGAGCAATCCGATGCGTCCATCCAGCAAAAGGTTGCCGATGCGATAACTTCGTTCACCGGCAGCATGCAATTTGTGTACTTACACCTTTTTGCTTTTGGATTTTGGATAGCCGCAAACGTCCGTTGGCTCCCGGGAATTTCACCATGGGATCAAAGTTTTGTAGTGCTTGCCATGATCGCCTCTGTAGAGGCAATCTTTCTTTCGACCTTTGTGCTTATATCTCAAAATCGTATGGCCGCCGAAGCAGATAGAAGGGCGGAGTTGGATCTACAGATCAGTCTCCTCACGGAACATGAGATTACAAAGGTGGTCGCGCTCCTGAATGAGATGGCCGCCAAATTGGAGATCGATCCCCCGCAGAACGAAGAACTTCAGGAAGCTGCCTCAGATATCGCGCCGGAGCGAGTTCTCGATAAAATCGAAGAGACAAAGGGCTAAGTGGCCGCAACAACGCTCCTGCCGCGAGAAGCCGGAAGCCGGAAAGACCGCTTTGGCCCTTCCCGGACCTTCCGAAGCGGCCTGACCATGTCCGTTCATCGCGCCAAAGCAGACTTCGCAACTGCGCACGCCGAAGTCCGAGAGTGACCCTGGCTGTTCTCTAATTCCGGGCCTGCGGTCAAGACTCTCCACATCCTTGCCGGGTTCATGGTTCTCTCCGCGGTAGGGGCATGC
>NZ_JADPKF010000100.1:0-111163 GCF_023073815.1 Bradyrhizobium sp. 157
TTTGGGCGCAGCGGGCTCAGTTCCAGCAACGGGCGGTTGGTGCGCAACCGCCCGTTCGCACATTCTGCCAAATTTTCTGGACACAAGGGCGCAGGGAAGACCGGGTGCGCGCCGCACCCGCGGTCTCGTGTGCAATTTGCGCACTAAGAACGCGCACACGAGCATACAGGTACAGCGGGAGCATCCCGGCCTTCCCTGCGCAATGGCTTTACGGCTTACTTCGAGCTCTCCCCGGTGCGCGAATTCCTTTAGCCACCGTCATCCGCGGATTGATGGATGGCACTGGCCCGGTTGGGCCGGCACATCCTCCGCGGACTTGACACCAGCCACGGGTGCCAGGACCACACGACTTGGCCGTACGCGACACGCTCTTGCCAGAGGCCTCGACGGGCTTGGTACCATCCGCCGAAGTCCGGCAAGAGGCGCTTTAGCATCGGTCGTCTGCGTGCCGTCCGTTCGCTCACGAACTCACAAGAGCCCGCCCTGCGACGACGTTTGCGCGCCCGACGCTGCCGCGTCCACCGCACCCCGCCCCGCGTTTAGTGACGATCGCGAAACGCCCCTCTGTGAGGGACGGGATGGCGGAGTTGTAGGAGTGATTTGGGTCAATCGTGAAGCGAATTATTTCTGCGGGAGCGCGGTTTTTGATTTGCGCGAGAGGGCAATCAGTGCTGAGGCGATGTTGCCGCGAGCCGCCGCACAGGCCCGAACGCATTCACTGCTCGTTGGCCTCGCCCCGATCGAACGTGTAGTCGGCAGGAAGAATCCAATTGAGGGAAGCCAAGCGCTCTAACGCGGCCTTGCGCCGATCTTCTTTTTGAACGGACAGGGTTCGGTCGACCAAGTCGACGATATTAAGTTCGTCGCCGACCTTCAGACCCATCTTCTCGATCAGCGTCTTGGGCAACCGCACTGCCAGGCTGTCGCCCCAGTTCGAGACTCGCATGATAGCCTCCGTCGGTTGCCTTCGCATGATGCTATTTGCCTGCGTCGATAAGTTCGATTTCCTTCTTGAGCAGCGTGTTCACCAGCCCACTCAACGAAACTCCCTGCGCCAAGGCCCGCTCGGAGAGATAGTCAAATACCTCGGGGTCGAGGTGGATCGGCGGCACCAGGCGCGCACCCTGCCGAAAGAACTTGCCGCGCTTGGCGGCCAAGAAGTCATATTCATCCTTCATCAGATCACTCGTCGAAGAAGATGCGCGGGTCCGGTTCAGCCGGCGGTTCGTCGGGGATACCGTTCGGTAGAAAATCGCGTCCACCAAGTTCATCGAGACGCGCGAACGGCGGCTTCTTCAGCGCCTCGGGGATCACTTTGTGGACCTTGCTGACGGCCTTGTGCTCCGGATGGAAAGAGGATTCGTTCAACTTCTAGGCGAAATTGCTCCTGATCGGAAGCCCCGTAGATCCGCTCGACGGAGCACTAGGAAAGACCTGGATGTCCGGGTCAAGCCCGGGCATGACGGCTGGATACAATTGAGAGGTCGCGCCCTCTATCTAAGGCTACACCCCCAACCCGTTCTGCCCCGCCAGCTCCTTCAGCGATACCTGCGGCCGCGCCCCGATGTGCTGGATCACCTCGGCTGCCGCCAGCGCGCCCAGCCGGCCGCACGTCTCGTGGCTCGCATCACGCACCAGGCCGAACAGGAAGCCGGCGGCGAACAGGTCGCCGGCGCCGGTGGTGTCGACGAGCTTTTCGATCGGGAACGCCGGCGCCGCGACAATGCCATCGGACGACACCACGACGCAGCCCTTCTCGCTGCGGGTGACGACGGCGAGTTTCGCATCGGTGCGGAGCTGCTTCAGCGCGCCCTCGAAATCCGAGGTCTGGTACAGCGAGTGCAACTCGGCCTCGTTGGCGAACACGAGATCGACCGTGCGCTTGCGCATCAAGTCGAGAAACTCGTCGCGGTAGCGATCGACGCAGAAGGAATCCGACAGCGTCAGCGCCACCTGGCGGCCGGCCGCGTGCGCGATATGAGCGGCCTTGACGAAGGCTTCCTTGGCGTTTTTGGGGTCCCAGAGATAGCCTTCGAGATAGACGATGCGGGAGGCCGCGATCTGCGCTTCATCGATGTCGGACGGATTAAGGTCCTGCGCGGCGCCGAGATAGGTGTTCATGGTGCGCTCGCCGTCCGGCGTCACCAGGATGTAGGAGCAGCCGGTGGCGGGGCCGGCTTCGGCCGCCTTGGTCTCGAAGGCGACGCCGGCAGCTCTGATATCGTGGGCGTAGAGCGTGCCGATCTGGTCGGCCTTCACCTTGCCGATGAAGGCGGCGCGGGCGCCGAAACCGGCAACGCCGACGATGGTGTTGGCGCCCGAGCCGCCGGAGACTTCGGTGGCCGGACCCATGTCGCGGTAGATCGAAATGGCGCGGGCCTCGTCGATCAGCGCCATGCCGCCCTTGGCCATGCCGTGGTCGATCAGGAATTTCTCATCGGTTTGCGCGAAGACGTCGAAAATCGCATTGCCGATCCCGAGAACGTCGTATTTTGCGTCAGTCATTCATCCGTCCTGTCAGCGGCGTTGCGAGAGTTGCGGCCTATCAGATCGGCCCCTTTGCAGCAAGGGAAGCTGCTATCTGCCCCATCATTCTGTAGCTCCCTACCCGTCGTCCTGAGGAGCGCGGAACGCGCGTCTCGAAGGATGTACGGCCACAGTCCCGGCCGCTCATCCTTCGAGGCTCGCTTCGCTCGCACCTCAGGATGACGGGGGAACGGAGCGACAGATGCTGGCGGCGATGCGAGCGGCTGCTATACAGCCCATCCATGATCCGCTCTTTTCTCACGGTATCTTCGGGAACGCTGGCGTCGCGGCTATTGGGCTTTGCGCGGGATTCCGTGCTGGCGGCGCTGCTCGGCGCGGGGGCGGTGGCAGACGCGTTTCTGGCGGCATTTCAGCTCGTCAACGTTGTCAGACGGCTGCTGACCGAGGGCGGGCTGAACGCCGCGCTGGTGCCTTCATGGCTGCGCGTCCGAGAGACCGGCGGCGTGGCGGCTGCGGCGGCGTTTGCGGGGCGCGTGCTCGGCACGATCACGTTTGCCTTGATTGTAGCCACCGCGCTGATCGCGCTCGCCATGCCGCTTGTCATCACCGTGCTGGCGCCGGGATTTGCCGGCCGCGAGACGCTGCAGCTCGCGGTCGATAATGCGAGGCTGATGTTGCCGTACCTCGCTTTCGCCGGGCCGGTGACCGTAATGATGGCACTGCTGAACGCACAGGGGCGATTTGCGCTGACGGCGTTTTCGCCGTTGCTGTTCAACATCGCGCTGATCGCGGTGATGGCCGTGCTGTTGATGGTGCAACCATCCGCGGTGCATTCAGCGCAGATTATCGCCGCAACAGTCGGCATCGCCGGGCTGTTGCAACTCTCTGTGCTGGTGCTGCGCCGTGGCGAGAACATCGCGACGCCCTTACGCGTCTCGTTCGACAAGGAGATCCGCGGCTTTCTCGGCAAGGCGGTGCCGGGCATGTTGGCATCGAGCGCGCCGCAGCTGTTGATGGTGGCCGGCGCGATCATCGCCTCGTCCTCGCCGTCGGCGGTGTCGTGGCTCTATTTCGCCAATCGCCTCGTCGAACTGCCGCTCGGCATTGTCGGCGTCGCGATGGGCACGGTGCTGATCCCGGAACTGACGCGCGCGGTGCGGGCCGAGGACCGTGCTGCCGTTGCTCAGGCGGAATCGCGCGGCCTCGAACTCGCGGTTGGCCTCGCACTGCCCGCAACGCTCGGCCTGATCGTGCTGAGCGAGCCGATCGTGCGGCTGTTGTTCGAGCACGGCGCGTTCACCGCTGATGACACCAAAGCCACCGCCCGCGCGCTGATGTGGCTGACGCTGGCGCTGCCGGCGTATGTGCTGGTGAAGGCGCTGTCGCCGGCGTTCTTTGCACGCGAGGATACGATGACGCCGCTGACCGCCGCGCTGAAGGGCATGGTGCTGGCGATCGCTTCTGCCTTCCTGCTCAGCCATTGGTACGGCGCCGACGGCATCGCGGCGGCCATTGCCGTTGGCGCCTGGGGCATAGCGTTCAGCCTGATCCGCCGCGGCGCGAAAACCTTCGGGTTTTCGATCGACACGGAAGCAAAACGGCGGCTGCCGCGCATCGCGCTATCCGCGCTCGCCATGGGCGCGTTGCTGTGGCTTGCGGCGCGGTCGCTGCCTTCCCTCACCTCTGGCGCACACGGCCTCGTGCAGGCCGTTATGCTGCTGGTCGTGATCGCGGCGGGAATTGCAACTTACGGCCTGTTTCTGCGGGCTTTCGGCGTCATCGGCTGGCGCGACGCCATTAACGCCGTCAGGCAAACCGGGCGCTAGACCGTGACGACTTTTGGCTAAATCCGTCATCCTGAGGTGCGCGCTCCTGCGCGCCTCGAAGGATGTACGGCCCGTGGCCCATCCTTCGAGGCTCGCTGCGCTCGCGCCTCAGGATGACGGCGGAGAGCGCATCTGGCGGCTTGCGCCAACAGCCCCTGCGTGGCAAACGACGGCGCGAAACAGGCATCCGAAACAGGATCCTTGGGGAAGCTGACAATGGCTTTTGTTAAACGGGTTTTTTCCGGCGTCCAGCCGACGGGTAATCTGCATCTCGGCAATTACCTCGGTGCGATCGTCAACTTCGTGAAGATGCAGCAAACCCACAACTGCATCTATTGCGTCGTCGACATGCACGCGATCACGATGGGCATGGACGTCTGGGGCGGCCCGGCGGAGCTGGCGCGCAACACCCGCGAAGTCACCGCGGCCTTCATCGCTGCCGGCATCGATCCGAACAAGCACATCGTGTTCAACCAGAGCCAGGTCGCCGGCCACGCCGAGCTGACCTGGATCTTCAATTGCGTGGCGCGCATCGGCTGGCTCAGCCGCATGACGCAGTTCAAGGAGAAGGCCGGCAAGGATCGCGAGAACGCGTCCGTCGGGCTCTACGATTATCCGGTGCTGATGGCGGCGGATATTTTGCTCTATCGCGCCACGCATGTGCCCGTTGGCGAGGACCAGAAGCAGCATCTGGAGCTCTCGCGGGACATCGCGCAGAAGTTCAACAACGACTTCGGCGATTCGATTCGCGGCCATGGTTTCAACGACGGCCAGTTCTTTCCGCTGCCGGAGCCGTTCATCACCGGCCCGGCGACGCGGGTGATGTCGCTTCGCGACGGCACCAAGAAGATGTCGAAATCGGACGCCTCGGACAATTCGCGCATCAACCTGACCGACGATGCGGATCTGATCGCGCAAAAGATCCGGAAAGCGAAGACCGATCCGGAACCGTTGCCGTCGGAGGAAAAGGGGCTGGAGAACCGGCCCGAGGCCGACAACCTCGTCGGCATCTATGCGGCGCTGGCCGACCGCAGCAAATCAGACGTGCTCCGCGAATTCGGCGGCGGGCAGTTCTCCAGCTTCAAAAATGCGCTGGTGGAACTTTGCGTGGCGAAACTCGCGCCGATCGCCTCCGAGATGAAGCGGCTGGTGGCCGATCCCGGCCATGTCGACAAAATCCTGGTCGACGGCGCCGACCGCGCGCGCGCCCTCGCGGATGAAACCATGCGGGCGACACGGGACATCGTCGGTTTCATCCGCAAGAGCTAGCTCTCGCCACTGCGTTGCAACAGCGTCGCCGCTTGTCGAAAGCGGCTGCGCCGTGGCAGCATGCGGCGGTTTGGCGCAGCACCGGGACATGCATGACCACCCAGCGACGAAGCTACGAGACGGGTCACAAGCCAAAATGCCTTGTCATCGTTGACGACACCGCGGAATGGGACCGCGCGGTGTATTACGCCAGCCGATGGGCGGTACGCGTCGGCGGCGGCGTGGTGATGCTGCGAATCATCGCGATCGAGGACCAGAACCAGCAATGGCTCGGCGTCGCCGACCTGATGCGCGCCGAGGCCGAGGACGCCGCCAATGAGGCGCTCGACCGCGCCTCTGGCCGCGCCAACGGCATCGCGGCGATCACGCCGGAGCGGGTGATTCGCGAGGGCGATCCGACCACCCAGATTCTCGACGTGATCGACCAGGACGTCGACATTTCGATGCTGGTGCTGGCCGCCAATCCGGGTCCCGAGGGGCCGGGGCCGCTGATCAGCATAATGGCCCAGGCTGCCGGCTCGTTCCCGATTCCCGTCGTCATCGTCCCCGGCGATCTCAGCGATGCCGAGATCGACGGGCTGTCTTAGGGCTTGATCTGGTTAGAGAATTTCTGATTTCCCCCTTGACCGTGCGCCGGCGGTCGCCATCTGCTATGGGACACCCCACGCGCCGGCCTTGAACCGGCGACGCCGGAGAAAACCAATGTTCATTCAGACTGAAGCCACGCCCAATCCCGCCACCCTGAAATTCATACCTGGCCGCACCGTGCTCGACACCGGCACGATGGAATTCGCCAATCGCGAAGCCGCCGCCCGATCTCCGCTCGCCGAGCGACTGTTCGCCGTGCCCGGCGTCTCCAGCGTGTTCTACGGCTACGATTTCGTCACCGTGACCAAGGCGGACGGCGACTGGCAGCATCTGAAGCCCGCGATCCTCGGCGCCATCATGGAGCATTACATGTCCGGCGCACCGCTCTTGGCGGACGGCACCGTCGGCAATGACGAGGCGGCGGACGAGGAAGGTGAGTTCTTCAACGAGGCCGACGCGGACACGGTCGCCACCATCAAGGACCTGATCGAGACCCGGGTACGCCCCGCGGTCGCCAATGACGGCGGCGACATCACCTTCCGCGGCTTCAAGGATGGCGTCGTCTATCTCAACATGAAGGGCTCTTGCGCCGGCTGCCCGTCATCGACGGCGACGCTGCAGCACGGCATCCAGAATCTGTTGAGGCATTTCGTGCCCGACGTGGTCGAAGTCCGGCCGGTGTGATCGGCTGATCGGCCGCATCCTACGTAATGAAATTAAGGATTTCGTCATGGCCGGGCTTGTCCCGGCCATCCACGTCTTGTCTTGTGATAAGCAAAAGACGTGGATGCCCGGGACAAGCCCGGGCATGACGAGAATATAGTCCATGCTGATCCTCGCCATCGATACCGCGCTCGATGCCTGCGCCGCGGCCGTGCTCGACACCAGCGCGGGCGGTGTGATTGCCCGGGAGTCGCAGGCGATGAAGCGCGGTCATGCCGAGGCCCTGATGCCGCTGATCGCGCGCGTCATGAAGGCGTCCGGCGTTGCCTTTGCCGCGCTCGATCGCGTTGCTGCGACGACCGGCCCCGGCAGCTTTACCGGATTGCGCGTCGGCCTTTCCGCCGCCCGCGGCATTGCGCTCGCCGCCGACAAGCCTGTGGTGGGCGTGACGACACTGACCGTGTTTGCCGCCCCCATCGTCAGCGAGAGCAGCGAACATCCCGTCATCGCCGCGATCGATGCGCGGCATGATCACGTCTATTTCCAGGTGCTGGGCGGCGACGGCAGTTCGCTGGTCAAGCCGAAGGTGGCGCCGATCGCGGAAGCGCTCGACGCGGCGCGTTTCGGCGCGCCGCATCTGGTCGGCAATGCGGCGAAAATGATGGCCGAGCGCTGGCCGGCCGATGCGCCGCCGCCGTTCAAAATCGATCAGCAGGCCGCACCCGACATCGCCTGGGTGGCGTGGCTGGGCGCCGCGGTCAATCCCGAGAGCTCACCGGCACGGCCCTATTATCTGCGCGCCCCCGACGCCAAACCGGCGAAGAGTCCGTTATCCGACACACCGCAGCCGCCGGCATCATGATGACATGGCTCTCCGAATGGTGGGGCGGCGGCACTTCGGCGATCGAACCGGCCATTCCGCGCGATGCGTCACGTTTGGCGCAACTGCACGGCGCATCGTTTCATCGCGGCTGGGGCGAAGGCGAATTCGAGGTGATGCTGAGCGAGCGCAACACGCTCGTGCATCGTCTCAGGCTCGGGCGCAAGATCATCGGCTTTGCGGTGTCGCGCATGGCGGCCGATGAAGCGGAGCTATTGTCGATTGCCATCGACGCGACGCAGCGCGGCCGCGGCCTGTCGCGCAACCTTTTGCTGACGCATCTCGGCCATCTCGCCGGCCGCGGCGTGCGCAAGGTGTTCCTCGAGGTTGAAGAAAATAATCAGCCGGCGCGGCGGCTATACGAATGGGCCGGCTTCGAGGTCGTTGGCCGCCGGGAACGCTACTATCAGCAGCCCGGCGGGGAGCAATTGAATGCGCTTCTGATGCGGCGTGACTTGTCGTAATATGCGCAGGGTGGCACAACAGCCCCGAAATGTTCTTCAAGGCCCCAAGGTCATGCCCGTACTGAAATCCCCGTCTGCGCAAAAAAATACCGGCATCGAGGCTCGCTGCGCCGCCACCGGCATGCGCATGACCGAGCAGCGCCGGGTGATTGCGCGCGTGCTGGCGGAATCGGCCGATCATCCGGATGTCGAGGAGCTTTACCGGCGCTGTGTCGCGGTCGACGACAAGATCTCGATCTCGACGGTATATCGCACCGTCAAGCTGTTCGAGGATGCCGGCATCATCGAGCGGCACGATTTCCGCGAGGGCCGCGCGCGCTACGAGCAGATGCCCGACAGTCACCACGACCATCTGATCAATCTGCGCGACGGCAAGGTGATCGAGTTCACCTCCGAGGAGATCGAGAAATTGCAGGCCGAGATCGCCCGCAAGCTCGGCTACAAACTGGTCGATCACCGGCTGGAGCTTTATTGCGTTCCGCTCGATGACGACAAATCCTGATCGCGTGCCAACTTGAACCCGAACTTCGATCTGGTCATCTTCGACTGCGACGGCGTGCTGGTCGACAGCGAGGTCATTTCGTGCCGCGCGCATGCGGAAACACTGACGCGCCACGGCTATCCGATCACGGCAGAACAGGTGCTCGAACGGTTTCTCGGCGTGTCGGACCGCGAGGCGCGCCAAACCATCGAACGCGAGATCGACCGAAGACTGCCCGATGATTTCGAACAACAGGTGAAGGCGGCGACGCTGAGATTCTACGCGGGCGATTTGCAGGCGATCGCGCATGTTGGCGAGGCGATTGGCGCGATCGCCCTGCCCAAATGCGTGGCTTCGAGCGGAACGCCGGAAAAGATTCGCCACGGCCTCACCTGCGCCGGCCTCTATGACCAGCTCGCTCCGCATGTTTTCTCCGCTACGCAGGTCAGCCGCGGCAAGCCTGCGCCCGACCTATTTCTGTTTGCTGCCAAGCAGATGAATACCTCACCGGAACGCTGCATCGTGATCGAGGATAGCGTTCCCGGCGTCACCGGCGGCCGCGCCGCCGGGATGACGGTGCTTGGCTTTCAAGGCGGCAGCCATTGCCGCCCCGGCTATGGGGACAGGCTGCACGATGCCGGAGCCGTCGCTGTTTTCGACGATATGCGGCAATTGCCCGCGCTCATCAGGAAGATGGGGGTTGAGGCGGCACCGAACCAGAGTGCGTATTGAGGATCGGTCAACGTCCGCTTTGTTTCATAAAGCAGAATCTTCACCGACGCTTTCGGTATGTCCGCTGAGGAGATTAGCAGCACCCGTTGGATAGAGGGTTGCAGATCAGATCGTCGCCAGATTGGAAGGAACCACTGAATATCGGTGGACGTTTTCCTGTATCCTTGATCTCGAGCGAGAAACAACCTCAAGCAGGAGGTTCAGATGTCTACACGCATAGTGACCGCAGCAGCATTCGCCCTTATCCTCGCCTCGCCAGCGTTTGCTGATTGTAACCAGGAACTGAAGGCGCTCGAACCGAATGTCGTTGCCGCGGGGACGGGCGCGACCACCAGCGAATCGGGAATGCCGGCGACCAAGCACCAAGAGGAGATTCTGGCCAGTAAGCAAAAAAGCGCTGAGCCTCAGACCACCGGATCAACGGCAGCGGCCGTGGAGCCCACTTCACCGCATCAGGAACAAGTCGTTAGCAAACGCAGCACCCAGAGCGCGGAACATGCCAACCAATTGATGGCCGACGCCCGCAAGATGTCTGCGGCTGGCGACGAACAAGGGTGCATGAAGAAAGCGGCAGAACTCAAGGACGCCCTGGGAATCAAGTGAGCGTCAGTTTGCGGGTGCGCAAAACTGGCAATGTCCTGGATTATCGCCCTCGATTCGTCGGCTTTCACGGCGGCAGCCATTGCCGGGCAGGCTATGGCAGGCAACTGCACGACACCGGTGCCGCCGTAATCTTTGACGATTTGCGAAGACTGCCCGATCTGATCGCGCGCGTTGGTCGAGAGGTCGGCTAGAAGCAACGCTCTCGATCAGCGTTCCCCGGATGCTGCGCACCAGGCCGCGCTTGCGGCGTGGTGCGCAGCTGATCCGGGGTCCACATGTTGCGACGATGGGTCCCGGCTCTGCGGTGCGTCGCTTCGCGCCGCACCACGTCCGGGACAGAATACCTTGCCGCGAGTTAACTGGGCGCCGATGCCGCGGATGATAGACTCAGAAGCAGCTCGCGCGAGGGGAGCGGCGCATTCTGAAATTACCCGATAGCCGGATATTGCAGGCAGCGTTGCCGCTATCGCTCATCGTAGCGCTGGCCGCGCTTGCGAGAACCTGGCAGCTTTCGCAGAACGATTTTGGAAGACAATATTACGCCGCAAGCGTGCGCAGCATGCTGGATAGCTGGCACAATTTCATCTTCAACGCGTTCGACCCTGCCGGCTTTGTCTCTATCGACAAGCCGCCCGTGGCGATCTGGCTGCAGGTCGCTAGCGCCAAACTGTTTGGCTTTGGTGCGCTTCCGATTCTGCTCGCGCAAGTGATGGCGGGCTTGGCCGCGATCCTTTTCGTTTACGTTCTGGTGCAGAAATATTGGGGCAGGATGGCCGGAGCTGTGGCCGCGCTGGCGCTCGCGCTCAGCCCGGTCAATGTTGCCGTCGACCGCTCCAACAATACCGAGAGCTGTCTCATCCTGGTGCTGCTGGCCAGTGCATGGCTTGCAATACGGGCCGCCGAAACCGGCCGGCTCGCGATGCTCTGCGCCGCAATGGCCGCGATCGGCATAGGCTTCAACGTGAAGATGGGCGCGGCGCTGGTGCTGGCGCCAGTCGTGGCCCTGACGTTCAGCCTCGCCCGGCCGGCCGCGCCTATCACCTGGCATATCGGGCGACAGGCCATCGCGGGCGTCGTCCTTGTTGCCGTCTCGCTGTCTTGGGCGATCTTCTTTGATCTCGTGCCGGCCCCGGACCGGCCCTATGCGGGCAGCACCAAGCACAATTCGATGCTGGAGCTTGCGTTGGTGCATAATGGCGCGGCCCGCTTCCTAGCCACGAGTTCGGCAAACCCCTCCACCGCCGTCTCGGGCGAGACGGCACCTGCAGGCGCGGAAGTCCGCTCGCAACCCGTTATGACGGATGACTCGCCAACCGGTCCACTCCGCCTGTTCCGGCCGAGGGCCGCAACACAATTCGCCTGGCTGCTTCCGCTTGCGCTCGCAGGCCTCGTTTTCGCCTGGTCGGATGCATCGGCTCCGGCCACGTCGGCGTCACGCCGCATCGCCGCCGCCGTCTGGACCGGCTGGCTCGTGATGTACTGGATCGTGCTCAGCTTTGCGGGCGGACTGATCCACACCTACTACGTAGCCGTCCTCGGTCCACCGCTCGCCGTGTTTTCCGGCATCGCGGTCGCCGGGCTTTGGTCGAGGTGGCGGACGGGCAAGTCAGGGCAGATGTACCTGCCGCTGATCATCGTAGTCACGGCGGCGTGGCAAGTTTATCTCTGCATCACGCAGTCAGAGACAATCGGATCTGACTGGCTCAGCCTGACATGGCTGACATCGATCGGGATCGCCACGATTTGCGCGGCCGTTCTCTATGTATTTCCGCTGCAGAACACATTATCGAAACTCTTCGCGGTCACAGCAATCGGCGCGCTGCTCGTTCCGCCCGCATTGACCGCCGCGAGCGTGGTTCTGCGGCGCCCGAACATAGCGGCGCCGGTTGCCAACATGAGCGCGCTGCTCGCACCGCCAGATACTGAACGTGGGGCATTGCGGACATCGCGGCTGGAAGCCTTCCGCCAGAAACTCACCGGCTACCTGATCGCCAATCGCGAGGCCGCAAACTTTCTGGTCGCGGTTCCCAACGCGAACGTCGCCGCGCCGCTCATTATCTCGACCGGCCTGCCTGTCATGGCAATGGGCGGATATCTCGGCGACGATCCGATCCTGAAACCTTCCGATATCGAACGGCTGGCCTCGGACAGGAAACTGCGCTTCGTGATGCTTGGCGGATTTACCCTGGCGCCCGCGAAGCAGGCGGCGGCGCTCGAGCCGATCGCTCGATGGGTGCGTGCCAACGGTCGCCCCGTCGATCCAAAGTTGTGGCGCCTGTCGGGGCCTTCGAGCAGCGCGCCCTACCGCATCAATCTCGGCAACGAGTGGGTAGAGGTTCCGCCGCCCGAACTGTTCGATCTCTGGGGTGCTGCGAACTGAGCCTACCCCATCATGTATCAGCCTCGAACCCGGAATCTCGAGATTCTCAGATGCGCAACTGCGCATCATAGTTCGCTTACGCGCCCCAGAATGACGGGGCCAAACACTGGCTTTTTGGCCATTTAGGCTATATCTGAGCCCCAGCCGCCGCCAGGGCGCCATTTCCACCAGCACTCAAGGTTCCATGAAGCCGCCGCGCAAGCTGCACATCAAGTCCTATGGCTGCCAGATGAATGTCTACGATGCGCAACGCATGGTGGATACGCTGGCGGGCGAGGGCTTTGTCGAGACCGAAAGCGCGGACGATGCGGATCTGGTGATCCTCAATACCTGCCATATCCGGGAAAAGGCGTCCGAAAAGGTCTATTCCGAACTCGGCCGGCTGCGCGTCGCCAAGGACGAGGCGGCACGCAACGGGCGCGAGATGCGCATTGCGGTTGCCGGCTGCGTCGCACAGGCCGAGGGCGAAGAGATCATCCGCCGCGCGCCGACGGTTGACGTCGTGGTCGGGCCGCAGAGCTATCATCATCTGCCGCAACTCCTCGCGCGTGCGAAGAGCGAAGGCCGCGCGCTGGAAACCGAATTCCCGGTCGAGGACAAGTTCGGCTTCCTCCCCGCTCCCAAGCCGGATGCAATCCGAGCGCGCGGCATCTCCGCTTTCGTCACTGTGCAGGAAGGCTGCGACAAGTTCTGCACCTTCTGCGTGGTGCCCTATACGCGCGGCGCGGAAGTCTCGCGCCCGGTCGCAAAGATCGTCGACGACGTGAAGCGGCTCGCCGACAATGGCGTGCGCGAGATCACCCTGATCGGGCAGAACGTCAACGCCTATCACGGCGAGGGCCCCGACGGACGGATCTGGCCACTTGGCAAGCTGTTGCACCGGCTCGCCGAAATCGAGGGCATCGCGCGGCTGCGCTATTCGACCAGCCATCCTCGCGACGTCGAGGACTCGCTGATTGCAGCGCATCGCGACCTCGCAGGCCTGATGCCGTTCGTCCATCTTCCGGTGCAGTCCGGCTCAGACCGGATTCTGGCGGCCATGAACCGCAAGCATACCGCCGATGATTATCGCCGCGTCATCGACCGTTTCCGCACCGCCCGCCAAGATATTGCGTTTTCATCGGATCTTATCGTCGGTTTTCCGGGCGAAACCGAGGGAGAATTTGAAGCCACCCTCGCGCTTGTCATGCAAATCGGATACGCTGCGGCTTATTCGTTCAAATATTCGCCGCGGCCCGGCACGCCGGCGGCGGACATGCAGGAGACGGTGTCAGCGGCGGAAATGGACGAGCGATTGGTGCGGCTCCAGGAATTGATCGACAGTCAGCAATCGGCCTTCAACAGGGCCATGATTGGCAACACCGTCGATGTGCTGTTCGAACGCGCGGCCCGCAATCCCGGCCAGATCGTCGGCCGCACCGCTTATCTTCAGCCTGCGCATGTGTTCGCCTCGCCAGATATTATCGGACAGGTGCTGCCGGTCAGGATCGAGAGCCTTGAGCGTTACAGCCTGCTCGGCGAACTCGCTGATACCTCTGCGCGCGCCATCCGATCACCTGTTTCACACATGACCGATTCTTCTCAATTGACCAATTCTTCTCAAAAAATCATGGGAGCCTGAACCCTTGCCAAAAAGCGCATCGGATTCATCTTCGCTTGCTCCCAGCCGCAAATTTGACCGCGACATGCAACTTCCGCCGGAGACCCAGGTCGTCATCGATTTCGACGACAACCGCGCCGCTTCCGCCCTCGTCGGCCCTTACGGCCAGAACCTGGCGCTGATCGAACGGCGGCTCAGCGTTGTGGTCGATTCCCGCGGCAACCACATCACCATCGCCGGCTCGCGTGACGGCTGCGACGCCGCGCGGCGCGTGCTGGAGACGCTCTATGCACAGGCCGTGCAAGGCCACGACCTCTCGCAGGGCGAGGTCGAAGGCGCGATCCGCGCCGTCCTCGCGCAGGGCTCGCTGTTCGAGTTCGACACCAAGACCGCAAAACCCTCGTTCGAGACCATCAACCTGCGCAAGCGTCCGGTGCGCGCTCGCACCGCGGCGCAGGATTCCTACATCCGCGCGCTGAAACGCCACGAGCTGGTGTTCGGCGTCGGCCCGGCAGGCACCGGCAAGACCTGGCTTGCGGTGGCGCATGCCGCGCAATTGTTCGAACGCAAGGAAGTCGATCGCATCATCCTGTCGCGGCCCGCGGTCGAGGCCGGCGAGCGGCTCGGCTTCCTGCCGGGCGACTTGCGCGAAAAAGTCGATCCTTACTTGAGGCCGATCTACGACGCGCTGTACGACCTGATGGACGCGCGAGTGGTGGAACGTGCATTGCAGGGCGGAGAAATCGAGATCGCGCCGCTGGCCTTCATGCGCGGCCGCACTCTGACCAATGCCGTGATCATCCTCGACGAAGCGCAGAACACCACGTCGATGCAGATGAAGATGTTCTTGACCCGGCTCGGCGAGAACAGCCGCATGATCGTCACCGGCGATCCGTCGCAGGTCGACCTGCCGCACGGACAGACTTCGGGACTTGCCGAGGCCTGCAAGCTGCTCGACAACGTCGACGGCATTGCGCAGGTGAAATTCACCGCGGAAGACGTTATCCGCCATGAACTGGTGGCGCGGATCGTCGCCGCCTATGAGGGATTGCCGCAGAAACCGGCAACCGGAAAATCTTGACCGCAAACTCTTCGCGCCCGGACCTGCCGCCGGCAGGCCGGGGCCGCAACCCCAACATTGCAATGCAAACCGCTGGAACGCTTGTGTCCGTCCTTCCCCTCACCGAAGTTCTCGTCGTCGCCGCTTGCTGGCAGACCGAGCCGGAGGCCGAGGCGGTGATCCATCGCGCCATCAATGCGGCGGCCGAAATCGCCGATGCCGACGTCGGCGACACGGAACTTGCGGTCATGCTGACCGACGATGCCGGAATCCGCACGCTGAACAGCAACTGGCGCGGCATCGACAAGGCCACCAACGTGCTGTCGTTTCCGGCGCTGCAGCCGGCCGCGGGCGCGCCTGCGGACGCGCCGCGTATGCTCGGCGATATCGCCATCGCCTATGAGACCACCCGGCAAGAGGCCGATGAGGAAGAAAAACCGTTCGATCATCACCTCAGCCATCTTGCGGTCCACGGGTTCCTGCATTTGATCGGGTACGACCACGAGAATGACGACGATGCCGAAGCCATGGAAGGTCTCGAACGGGAGATTCTCGCGCAGCTCGGCATTCCCGATCCGTATGCGGACCGGGAGCGGACGGACTAAAATGCCGGACTCCGACCCAATACAGGACAACCCGCGCGACACGCGCAACTTGCCCGTGGTGGTACAGGAAGGCGAGGTGCTGCGTCCGGCCGCCGCTGACAACTGGCTGATGCGGGCGATCCGCACCCTGTTCGGCTGGAGGGCTGGATCGGTGCGCGCTGATCTTCAGGTCGTGCTCGATGCTTCGACGCCCGATGATGTCGGCTTTTCCGCCATCGAGCGCACCATGCTGCGCAACATCCTCGGTCTCAACGAGCGGCGGATCGCCGACGTGATGGTGCATCGCGCCGACATCGTCGCGGTCAAGCGAGATATTCCGCTCGGCGAACTGATGAGCCTGTTCGAGAGCGCGGCGCATTCGCGGCTCGTGGTCTACAACGAAACCCTCGACGACCCCGAAGGCATCGTTCACATCCGTGACCTGCTGGCGTTCATGACCGCGAAGGCGCGCGTCGGCGATACCACCAGGCCCAAGCGCAAGAAGCCGTTCCCGGCGGGGCTCGACCTGCGCGCGGTCGACCTCGCAATGCCGCTGGCGGAGGCCAACATCATCCGCAAGCTCCTGTACGTGCCGCCGTCGATGCGGGCGATCGATTTGCTGGCGCAGATGCAGGCCTCGCGCATCCACCTGGCGCTGGTGGTGGACGAATATGGCGGCACCGACGGGCTGGTCTCGATCGAGGACATCGTCGAGCAGATCGTCGGCGAAATCGACGACGAGCACGACAGCGACGAGCCGCCGTCGATCGTCCGTCAGGGAGATAACGCCTTCATCGCGGATGCCCGCGCCAGCCTCGAGGATGCGCGCAAGATGATCGGCGAGGAATTCGTGACCGGCGAGGCGAGCGAGGAAGTCGCCACTCTTGGCGGCTATCTGGTGTCCCAGGTCGGCCGGCTGCCGGTGCGCGGCGAGGTCATTGCCGGTCCGGGCAATTTCGAGATCGAGGTGCTCGATGCCGATCCGCGGCGGGTCAAGCGGCTGCGGATCGGGATTCGGAAAGAACGCCCCGCGGCGCGCGCGACGCGCGAGCGAAGCCGCCGCGAGGCCACGCCCGACACCAGTGCGCCGCCGACTAACGACAATACGCCGCCGGCCTCCGGCGATGGAGCCGGCTCGCAGTGATCTCAACCAGCAAATTCCGCGCCGCGGGACTTTCGATCATCCTGGCCTGGGGCTGGAAGCGCGCAGCGATCGCGCTCGTTGCCGGCGCCATGTCGGCACTTTCGATGGCTCCGTTCAACGCCTGGCCGGTGCTGTTTGTGACGTTTCCGATCGCGGTTTGGCTGATCGACGGCGCGGCGGCCGGAAAATGGCGCGGGGTGCCGGCGGCGGCGATGGCGGGCTTCTGGTTCGGGCTCGGCTATTTCGTGCCCGGGCTCTATTGGATCGGCAACGCCTTCCTGGTCGACGCGCCGACCTTTGCCTGGCTGATGCCGTTCGCGGTGCTCGGCCTGCCGGCCTATCTCGCCTTGTTTCCGGCGCTCGGCTTCGCACTGGCGCGGCTGATCTGGACGCGGGATGCGTCGCGGGTTCTCGCACTCGCGATCGGACTTACGGTCAGCGAATGGCTGCGCGGCTATATGCTGTCGGGATTTCCCTGGAATGCCTTCGGCTACGCGCTGTCGGAGCCCTTGGCACTGGCGCAGGCGGCGTCGCTGATCGGGCTGTGGGGCATGACCTTCCTCAGCGTTGCGATCTTTGCCAGCCCGGCGGCGCTGATCGACGGTTCATCGCGCGGCCGCAAGCCCTGGATCGCGCCGGTGGCGGCGCTCTTGCTGCTCGCGGCGATGGGAATTTACGGCGCCGTGCGGCTGTCGCTGCAGCCGACAGCCCTGACCAAAATCAAATTACGTATCATGCAGCCGAACCTGCAGCAGGACGTCAAATTCAACTACGGCGCCAAAGCGGAGGTGATGCAGAAATACCTTGCTCTGTCCGACCGCGCTTCAGGCCCGCAGTCCACCGGCGTGCGCGACGTGCAAATCCTGATCTGGCCGGAATCGGCTTTCCCGTTTTTCCTGACGCGCGAAGCCGACGCGATGGCACAGATCGCCGAGCTCCTGCCCAAGGGCACGGTGCTGATGACCGGCTCGGTGCGCGCCCCCGACAGCCCGCCCGGCGCCCGCGTCTCCCGCGCCTACAATTCGATCTATGTGATCGACCATGACGGCGGCGTGCTGTCGGTTTACGACAAGCTGCATCTGGTGCCGTTCGGCGAGTACCTGCCATTTCAGGAATGGATGGAAAAGCTCGGATTCGTGCAGCTTACAAAAGTTCACGGCGGCTTCATTCCGGGCACGCGGCAGCGCGCGATGGAGATCCCGAATGCGCCGCGCGCGCTACCGTTGATTTGTTACGAGGCGATTTTTCCCGGAGCTGTTGCAGCGCGTGACGATCGCCCCGGCTGGATCGTCAACCTGACCAATGACGGCTGGTTTGGAAATTCGACAGGTCCGTACCAGCACCTGCAGCAGGCGCGGCTGCGAGCGATCGAGGAAGGTCTGCCAATGGTCCGCGCCGCCAACACCGGCATCTCGGCGGTGATCGATCCCTCAGGACGAATTGTGGCACAGCTCGGCCTCGGCATCGAAGGCGTGCTGGATGCCAGCCTGCCGACAGCGCTGTCGCCGACGGTTTATGCTCGCATTGGAGATATCCCGGCGGCCGTGATGGTGGCCGCAGCCTTGCTGGTCGTCGTCCGGCGCCGTGTTGCGAAGCACGCTGCCTGAGATTTGCACATGACCGGCTGTCACTGGTTTACTAAAAACGCGGCGCGCGCGGTTCCACCAGTTGACAGACGGCCTGCGATTCGCTTTCTGCGGTTGCAAGCCAAAAACAACAACCAGTCACCTCCGTTGCTCAGATCGTCCGCAATTCTACCCGATCCTCCGAGCAGGATATGACGGTACCGGCGCGCCTGAGGCATAGCATTTCCACTGCCTCATTCCCGGCGCGCAATCCTAGGAGTGATGCAGATGTCCACCAAAGCGCCCAATCCGGTCGACAAATATGTCGGCAGCCGCGTCCGGATGCGCCGCATCATGCTGGGCATGAGTCAGGAAAAGCTCGGCGAAGCGCTCGGCCTCACGTTTCAGCAGGTTCAGAAATACGAAAAAGGCACCAACCGGGTCGGCGCCAGCCGCCTGCAGCAGATCTCCGAGATTTTGCAGGTGCCGGTATCGTTTCTGTTCGATGGCGGGCCGAGCGGCATAGCGAATGCGGACGGGTTTGGCGACGGTGGCTCTCCGGCCTACGTGTCCGATTTCCTCGCGACGTCAGAGGGTCTGGCGCTGACACGCGCGTTCACGCGCATCACCGATTCCAAAATGCGCCGCTCCATCGTCGAATTGGTCGAGCAGATCGCGTCGCGCGACGGCCCGGACCCGCGCTGACTGTCATCCCGCACTGGTTTTGAGAATTTCGTATTCTGGAATATGCCGTCATTTCGCGCCCGCATCGGCGCGGGCCCCACGATGTGCGATTGCGCATCGGGGCATGACGCCGTATCGGATACGACATGACGACAACCAATCCCTTCGATTCCGCGCCGATCCTCGAGGGCATTCGCCGCTGGGTCGAAATCGAGAGCCCGACCGAAGCGCCCGAGCAGGTCAACAAGCTCGCCGATCTCGTCGCTGAAGGCTATCGCGGTCTGCCCGCAACGGTGGAGCGGATCGCCGGCCGCTCCGGCTGCGGCGATCACCTGGTGGCGCGCTCGGCATGGGGGCAGGGCGAACCGGGCATCCTGGTGCTGAGCCATCTCGATACCGTGCATCCGCTTGGATTCATCGAGCGGCTGCCATTCCGGATCGAAGGCGACAGCGCATTCGGCCCGGGCATCTACGACATGAAGGGCGGCGCCTATCTCGCCTATCATGCGTTTCGGCAAGTCTGCGCCGATACTACGCGGCCGCCGCTCGGCATCACCCAGCTCTATGTCTCCGATGAAGAGATCGGCAGTCCGACCTCGCGCGCGCTGATCGAGGCCGAGGGCCGCAAGGCGAAATATGTGCTGGTCACCGAACCGGCGCGCGACGGCGGCAAGATCGTCACCGGACGCAAGGGCGTCGGTCGCTTTGAGGTGTTCATCAAGGGCGTGCCCTCGCATGCCGGCACGCGGCCTGAGGACGGCCGCAGCGCCATCCGCGAACTCGGCAATGTCATTCAAACGTTGGAGGCGATGAACGACCTGGCACGCGGCATCACCGTCAATGTCGGCGTCGTCCGCGGCGGCACCAAGCCGAACGTGATCGCGGAAGAGGCCTATGCCGAGGTCGATTTGCGCGTGCCGACGATGGCCGATTCCGACGAGCTCGTTGCCAAAATCCTCAATCTGGAATCGCGCACCGAAGGCGTCACGGTCAAGGTGCTCGGCGAGTTGAACCGCCCTCCTTACGAAAAGAGCAATGCCGGCGCCGCACTCTACGAGCATGCCAAAACGCTGGCGGCCGAGATCGGCTTCGACCTGGTCGACACCTCGACCGGCGGCGGCTCCGACGGCAATTTCACGGCGCCGCATACCGCGACCCTCGACGGCCTTGGCGTTGACGGCCGGGGTGCGCATACCCATTACGAGCAGATGTATGTCTCCTCGATCGAGCCGAGAGCGCGGCTGCTGTTCCGGCTCTACCAGACGCTGCGATGATATCCGCCCCGAACGATACGGAAGACCGCGGCACCGCGCCCGATGACGGCGTGGCTACGCATGCGCGCGGCTCGTTCTTCGGGCGCCGCAAGGGCCACAAGCTCCGCATCCACCAGGCCGACCTGATCGACAAACTGCTGCCGCATCTCGCGCTCGACATTGCGATGCCGGCGCCGGAGCGGCTTACCGATCTGTTCGATGGCCGACCTACAGATGTCAGGCTGGAGATCGGGTTCGGCGGCGGCGAACATCTGATCGCGGAAGCGCAGGCCTATCCGAACATCGGTTTCATCGGCTGCGAGCCGTATGTAAACGGCATGGCCAAGATCCTGACGCAGATCGAGGCGCATAATCTCCGCAATATCAGGCTCTATGCCGGCGACGCCGCGGAATTGCTGGCCTGGCTGCCGCCGCGTTCGCTGACGCGGATCGACCTGATCCATCCCGATCCCTGGCCGAAGCGGCGGCATTGGAAGCGCCGCTTCGTGCAGGACGCAACGGTGAAGGCGATGGCGCGCATCCTGAAGGACGGCGGCGAATTCCGTTTCGTCAGCGACATCGACGATTACTGCGCCTGGACGCTGGCGCATCTGATGCGTTCGCCGGATTTTGTGTGGACCGCCGAGCGCGCCGCCGACTGGCAAAAGCCGTGGGAGGGCTACACCATGACGCGCTACGGCCGCAAAGCCGAGCGTGAGGGAAGAGTGGCGGCGTATCTGCGGTTTCGGCGGGTGAGCTAGATATGTCGTTCCGGGGCGTGCGAAGCACGAACCCGGAATCTCGAGGTTCCGGGTTCGATGCTTCGCATCGCCCTGGAATGACGGAACGCTACTGGTTCGCCGCCTGCGCGAGTTCGGTGTTGAGGAGATGCTTTCGGCTCACGCAGTCATTGCGAGGAGCGATAGCGACGAAGCAATCCATCTCTCGGCAAACGGAGAAATGGATTGCTTCGCTGCGCTCGCAATGACGGGGAAAGGCCTGAGGCCGAAATCACCGCGTCTTCCAGAACTCGACGACGCGCTGGGCGGTCATGGGCATCAGGCGCACGTAGTTCACACGCGCGCTTTCGATGTCGGCAGGCGATGCCGTTCGGTTCGGACCGAGCCTAAGGATGATCAGCGCGCGCACCGTCGCCCATTCGAGATCGATGGCTTTGCCGGCGATCAGGATCGGATCGTAGCGTTCGCCGCTGATCAGGCGGTCGAGGGTTTCAATCTTGACGTCGGTCATCGCCGACAGCGCGGCGATCGACTCCTCGTATTTGAAGGCCCTGGCAAAGTTGAGCAATGCGCCTTCGCCCAGCGCGCCTTCGCGATGGAGTTTCAGCACCGTGCGCTGCGCCGGCACGAAGTCGCGTCGCTCCTCGCGTTCGGACAGGCCGGTGATGGCGCTCATCGCCTGCTTGATGTCAGCCTGCCGCTCGGGCTTGACGACCTGGAACAGGCGGCGACGGATAATGTCGATGGAGCCGGAGAGCAACTCCTTCAATTGCTCAGAAGACAGATCGTCGCGCTGGCCGAGCCTGATCGTCAGCACGCCGTCCTGGCCGGCACGCTTGATCAGCGTCGAATAGCCGTTCGACGAAAAGGCCGCGCCCGCATTGCCGGCGGCGCGCCTGACCACCGCGCGGTCGCCGCGGGCGATCATGACGTCGGTGAGATCGGCCGAAAGCGTAGGCCGCTCCGCCATCGCCAGCAGATGACCCTGACCCTTCAAGGACGCAATTTCGAGCAGCATTTTTTCGTCGATAACCGGCGAGCGGCGCAGCAACGGACCCGCGATGGCGATCTCATCCTCATGGGCGAGTTGGCCGACCAGACCGCGCGGCGCATTCGCCAGCGTCGACAAGCGCTCGGCCAACTCGGCGCGCGCCTCGATCTCGGCATGCGGGACAAGGCTGGTCAGAACACCATCGAACAGATCGACGTGATCGGGGCGGAAGCTCGCCGCCCCCTGCAGGAAAAGCTCGCTAATACGGCGCGCGGCATCGGCGCGGCGCTTGGGGTCGCCACGACTGACGATGTCGTCGAGTTCCGGGATCAGCGATGGTGAAGCAATCATAAACCCACCCAAACCGGCCGAAATTGGCTGGTTTTCGGGAAATCTAGGCAGCGTTCATGAATGAAGGGTTAGACTTTACCCCGCTCTCAAAGCTTGGCAAAATCGGACTTAACGGGATTGCGGGCCTTGTCGGATTGCGGAAAAACCGCTATATCCGCGGCAACTTATGGTTCTCATACGATCGCGTATTGAGAGTGGGCCCCCCGGGACCCGCTCTTTTTTATTACCTGAACCTGCCTTGCCCAGAACGGGGCCTCAAGGGCGGTTCGGGGAACCGGCCGGACCTCCGGTTAGGCCCGGCCTAAACCCATGCAAGTAAGACGCTTTTGACCCTGGACATGACCGATCCAACTGCTGTTCCCGAGGATGCCGACCTCTTGGCCGAGCCCCGTCTCGTCGTCGAGCCGGGCGTGGCGGCGCGGGTATCGGCCGTTGCGGGGCCGGTCTTGCAGGGGATGGGCTACCGGCTGGTCCGGATCAAGATATCTGGCGAGGCCGGCTGCACCGTCCAGATCATGGCCGAGCGGCCCGACGGCTCGATGCAGATCGAGGATTGCGAGGCGATCTCGCGGGCGCTGTCGCCAGTGCTTGACGTCGCCGATCCGATCGACCGCGCCTATCGGCTGGAGATATCATCGCCGGGCATCGATCGACCGCTGGTGCGCCGCTCCGATTTCGAGCGCTACGCCGGTCATCTCGTGAAGATCGAAATGGCGGTCGCTCATCAGGGCCGCAAGCGTTTCCGTGGTACGCTCGCCGGCGTCGAAGGCGATACCGTGCGGCTACATCGGGATGACACACGCGCGGACGAAGATGCCGACGTACTCTTGGTGATGGAAGACATTTCCGATGCGCGGTTGGTTCTGACCGACGAGTTGATTGCTGAATCGATGCGGCGCGGCAAGCAAGCCGAGCGCGAGTTGAAGCAGAATCTCGGGTTGGCGCCGCCGCCTCCGCCGCACGCGAAAAAGAGCGATCCGGCGAAGAGCAAGAAACCGATGACCGGCAAAAAGCCGGAGCCCAAAAAACCTGAGCCAACCAATACAAAGAAACACCGCCTCGCTGCAGAAAAACTCCGCAGGGGCGAGATCGATCCTACCGAAGGAGACTAGACCATGGCAGTCAGTGCCAACAAACTCGAGCTGCTGCAGATCGCAGACGCGGTCGCCCGCGAAAAGTCGATCGACCGCGGCATCGTGATCGCCGCGATGGAAGATGCCATCGCCAAGGCCGCCCGCGCCCGTTACGGCAGCGAGACCGACGTTCACGCCGAGATCGACGCCAAGAAGGGCGAACTGCGGCTGTCCCGCCACATGCTGGTGGTCGATCACGTCGAGAACTCGGCGAACCAGATTTCGCTGGCGGACGCGCAACGCGCCAATCCGGGCGCCCAGGTCGGCGACACCATCGCCGACACCCTGCCGCCGCTGGAATACGGCCGCATCGCCGCGCAATCCGCCAAGCAGGTGATCGTGCAGAAGGTGCGCGAGGCCGAACGCGACCGGCAATACCAGGAGTTCAAGGACCGCATCGGCGACATCGTCAACGGCGTCGTCAAGCGCGTCGAATATGGCAGCGTGATCGTCGATCTCGGCCGCGGTGAAGCCATCATCCGCCGCGACGAAATGCTGCCGCGCGAGGTGTTCCGCAACGGCGACCGCGTCCGCGCCTATATCTTCGATGTCCGCCGCGAAACCCGCGGACCGCAGATTTTCCTCTCCCGCACCCATCCGCAGTTCATGGCCAAACTGTTCGCGCAGGAAGTGCCTGAGATCTACGACGGCATCGTCGAGATCAAGGCGGTGGCCCGCGATCCCGGCTCGCGCGCGAAAATCGGCGTGATTTCCAGGGATTCCTCGGTGGATCCGGTCGGAGCCTGCGTCGGCATGCGCGGCTCGCGCGTGCAGGCGGTGGTGAACGAACTGCAGGGCGAAAAGATCGATATCATTCCGTGGTCGCCCGACATCGCGACCTTCGTCGTCAACGCGCTGGCGCCTGCCGAGGTTGCCAAGGTCGTGATCGACGAGGACCGCGAGCGGATCGAGGTCGTGGTTCCCGATACCAACAACCAGCTCTCGCTGGCGATCGGCCGGCGCGGCCAGAACGTGCGCCTCGCTTCGCAGCTCACCGGCTGGGATATCGACATCCTCACCGAGCAGGAAGAATCCGAGCGCCGTCAGGCCGATTTCGAGAACTCGACCCGCGTTTTCATGGAAGCGCTCAACGTCGACGAAGTGGTGGGCCAGTTGCTGGCATCCGAAGGCTTCACGTCGGTCGAGGAACTGGCGCTGGTCGATGCCAAGGAATTGGCCGGCATCGAGGGTTTCGACGAGGAAACCGCCAACGAGCTGCAGAGCCGGGCGAAAGAATATCTGGAGCAGCTCGAAACCGAGCTGGAAAACAAGCGCAAGGAACTCGGCGTGGAAGATGCAATGAAGAAGGTCCCCGGCGTGACCTCAAAAATGCTGGTGAAGTTCGGCGAAAACGACATCAAGACCGTCGAGGATCTGGCGGGCTGCGCCACCGACGATCTGGTCGGCTGGACCGAGCGCAAGGAAGGCAGCGAGCCGACCAAGCATCCCGGCATTCTCGACGCCAACGAGATCTCGCGCGACGAGGCCGAGCGCATGATCATGCAGGCGCGCGTCATTGCCGGCTGGATCACCGAGGCCGAACTCGCCAAGCAATCCGAGGCGGTTGAAGCCACCGAAGACCAGACGGCGTAATGCGGGTGTTCCGCAAAACCGAATATCGTTTCTGCGCGCAAACCGTGCGCAGATGACTGGAACGATCAAACAGGCATGCTTGCTTTGGCTGACCCCGATCTCGACCATGGGCCGCGGACCGACAAGTCCGCGACCATGCGGATGTGCGCGGTCAGTCGCGAAGTGCGTCCGATCGACGAGCTGATCCGGTTCGTTGTCGCCCCCTCGGGCGAGGTAATCCCCGATGTGAAACGCAAGCTGCCCGGCCGCGGCCTTTGGATATCTGCCTCGCGCCGGATGGTTGCGGAAGCGGTGCGGCGTCACCAATTTAGCAGAGGGTTCAAGCGCGACGTCCGGGTCGCGGCGACCCTTCCCGCCGATACCGAGGCCCTGCTGGAGCGAAGCTGCACCGAGGCACTGGCCATGGCGGCCAAGGCCGGTCAGGTGATTTCCGGCTTTGCCAAGGTCGAGGGCCTGCTCGAACAGGGCAGGGCCGAAGTCCTGATCCACGCTTCCGACGGCGCGGCCGACGGAATCCGGAAATTGGACGCGATCGCCGGGCAAAGGGGCCGAAATATTGGTGAATCCCGGGATTTACCGATCGTTACCGCTTTAACCTCGGCACAATTGGATTTGGCACTGGGCCGGTCAAATGTGATACATGCTGCGCTGCTCGCGGGCCCGGCGAGCAAAACGTTCCTGTCGCGCTGCCAGATCCTGGTTCGATACCGGACGGACGACGACGACAAGACCGGGATGGCGGCCAGAAATTCTGACTGACGAAGATTGGTTCCGAAGACCTGCTTCAATGATGGTGCGGAAAACGCACAACGCTAACGAGATTAGGACTGCTGAATGGTTGATACCAAAACGCCTGGCGACAAGACTTTGAGTGTTCCGACCAAGACCTTGACGCTGAAGCCGCGGGTCGAGACGGGCACCGTACGCCAGAGCTTCAGCCATGGCCGGACCAAGCAGGTCGTGGTCGAAAAGCGTGGCAAGCGCCGCGTCGGCGGCGACGCGCCCGCCACTGAGACGCATGCGCCCGAGCCGGCCGCCACCAAGGCGGCGCCCGCTGCAAAGGCTCCCCTCTCCCGCCCTGCGGCAACGCCGGGTGGCGCGCCGCGCAGCGGTTCGGGCGTGGTGCTGCGAACGCTGACGGAAGACGAGCGTTCGGCCCGCGCCAGCGCGCTGGCCGACGCCAAGATGCGCGAAATCGAAGAACGCCGTTTGGCCGAGGAAGAGGCCAAGCGCCGCGCCAGCCGTGAAGGCATCGAACAGGCCGAACGCGAGGCCGCCGAAGCCCGCCGCAAGGCCGAGGAAGAACGGCACCGCCTGGAAGAGGAAGCCAAGCGCAAGGCCGAAGTCGAGGCCAAGAAGCGATTTGGCGAGACCGAGGCCAAGCCCGCGGCGACGCCGGCACCGGCCGCAGCGCGACCCGCCGCAGCCCGCCCGGCCGGCGCCCGTCCGGCGGTAGTGCCGCCCGCGCGCGCCCCGGGCGTTGCCGCCGACGGTTCCGACGAAGACGAAGGTCCGCGTCAGGTTCGGCGCGGCCCCGGCGGCGCCATTCGCCCCGTGGCCGCTCCCAAGACCACCCACAAGCCCGGCCCACAAAAGGAGCGCGGCCGCCTGACGGTGGTCACCGCGCTCAATGATGACGTGCGCGAGCGTTCGATTGCCTCATTCCGCCGCCGCACCCAGCGCTTGAAGGGCCATGCCTCCAACGAACCGAAGGAAAAGCTGGTCCGCGAGGTCACGATCCCGGAAGCGATCACCATCCAGGAACTCGCCAACCGCATGTCGGAGCGCGCGGTCGACGTCATCCGCCTGCTGATGAAGCAGGGCGCGATGCACAAGATCACCGACGTGATCGATGCCGATACCGCGCAACTGATCACCGAGGAAATGGGCCACACCGTCAAGCGCGTCGCCGCGTCCGACGTTGAAGAAGGGCTGTTCGACGTCGTCGACGATTCCACCGATACCGAGCCGCGCTCGCCGGTGGTCACCGTGATGGGCCATGTCGACCACGGCAAGACCTCGCTGCTCGACGCGCTGCGCCACGCCAACGTGGTGTCCGGCGAAGCCGGCGGCATCACCCAGCATATTGGCGCCTATCAGGTGACCTCGCCGGAAAGCGGCAAGAAGATCACCTTCATCGATACGCCCGGCCACGCCGCGTTCACCGCGATGCGTGCGCGCGGCGCCAAGGTCACCGATATCGTGATCCTAGTGGTGGCGGCCGATGACGGCGTCATGCCGCAGACGGTGGAGGCGATCAACCACGCCAAGGCGGCGAAGGTGCCGATGATCGTTGCGATCAACAAGATCGACAAGCCCGACGCCAAGCCGGAACGCGTGCGCACCGAACTCCTGCAGCACGAGGTTCAGGTCGAATCGTTCGGCGGTGAAGTCGTCGACGTCGAGGTCTCCGCCAAGAACAAGACCAATCTCGACAAGCTGCTCGAGATGATCGCGCTGCAGGCCGAGCTTCTCGACCTCAAGACCAATTCGGAACGGCCTGCCGAAGGCACCGTGATCGAAGCCAAGCTCGATCGCGGCCGCGGTCCAGTCGCGACCGTGCTGGTGCAGCGCGGCACGCTCAGGGTCGGTGACATCATCGTGGCCGGCGCAGAAATGGGCCGCGTCCGCGCGCTGATCTCCGATCAGGGCGAAAACCTCGACGAGGCCGGACCGTCGGTGCCGGTCGAGGTGCTCGGCTTCAACGGCCCGCCGGAAGCCGGCGACCGCCTCGCGGTGGTGGAGAACGAAGCCCGCGCCCGCCAGGTGACGAGCTATCGCGCCCACCAGAAGCGCGAGAACGCGGCTGCCTCGATTTCCGGCATGCGCGGCTCGCTCGAGCAGATGATGTCGCAGCTCAAGACCGCGGGCCGCAAGGAATTCCCGCTGATCGTGAAAGCCGACGTTCAGGGTTCGCTCGAAGCCATTTTGGGTTCGCTGGAAAAACTCGGCACGGAGGAAGTTGCCGCGCGCATCCTGCATGCTGGCGTCGGCGGTATCTCGGAATCCGACGTCACGCTGGCGGAAGGCTTCAATGCCGCGATCATCGGCTTCTCGGTGCGCGCCAACAAGGAGGCCGCGGCCGCGGCCAAGCGCAACGGCATCGAGATCCGCTACTACAACATCATCTACGATCTCGTCGACGACATCAAAAAGGCGATGTCCGGCCTGCTCGCGCCGACGCTGCGCGAAACCATGCTGGGCAATGCGCAGATCCTGGAAGTGTTCAACATTTCCAAGGTCGGCAAGGTCGCCGGCTGCCGCGTCACCGACGGCACCGTGGAGCGCGGCGCCAATGTTCGCCTGATCCGCGACAACGTCGTCGTGCATGAGGGCAAGCTTTCGACGCTGAAGCGCTTCAAGGATGAAGTGAAGGAAGTGCAGTCCGGCCAGGAATGCGGCATGGCGTTCGAGAATTACGGCGACATGCGCGTCGGCGACGTGATCGAGTGTTATCGCGTGGAGACGATCCAGCGCAGCCTGTAAGTCTGAACCTTACGGCTTCGTTAGAAGGATATTTAACTAGTTCGGCGTCATGCCCGGCCAAAAGCGCGAAGCGCGTCTTCGCATCGATGTGCCGGGCATCCACGTCCCAGGATTCAGCAGCAAAGAAGACGTAGATGGCCGGGACAAGCCCGGCCATGACGATTTGTTTTCGAGGACGACGAATGCCCCGCCACCACAGCAAGGGTTCCGCACCCGGCGGCTCGCAACGCCAATTGCGCGTCGGCGAGACCGTGCGCCATGCGGTCGCCGATATTCTATCGCACGGTAACGTGCACGACCCCGACCTCGAAGGCCACATCATCACCGTTCCCGAGGTGCGAATGTCGCCGGACCTGAAACTCGCGACGATTTACGTGATGCCGCTCGGTGGACGTGACACCGACGTCGTGATTGCGGCGCTCGAACGCAACAAGAAGTTCCTGCGCGGCGAGATCGCGCATCGCGTTAACTTAAAATTTGCTCCCGACCTTCGCTTTCGCGTCGACGAACGATTCGATGAAGCAGAACGGATCGAGAAATTACTGCGAACACCTGCGGTGCAAAGAGACCTCGCACCCGATTCGGACGACAAGTGATGACGATGCCCACCGCCGACCGCGTGATCGCGCACCAAACTGCCGATTCGCGCGACGCTGAAAAAAATAATTTTCTCGATTCGCGCAACGATGGTGAACGCCGCGTCGACAACGGCGATCGCCGCACCAACAACGATCCGCGTCACACCAAACAGCCGCGCCAGAACAACCAGCCGCGACGTGACAAGCGCGACGTTCATGGCTGGGTAGTGCTGGACAAGCCGATCGGCATGACCTCGACGCACGCGGTTGCCATTCTCAAGCGCCTGTTCCAGGCCAAGCGCGCGGGCCACGCCGGCACGCTCGATCCGCTGGCGTCCGGCGGCCTGCCGATCGCGCTCGGCGAAGCCACCAAGACGGTTCCGTTCGTGATGGACGGCCGCAAACGTTACCGCTTCACGGTCGCCTGGGGCGAGGAACGCGACACCGACGATACCGAGGGTCGGGTGACCCGGAGCAGCGAACTCCGCCCGTCAGCGGACGCGATCCGGGCCCTGCTGCCCCAGTTCACCGGGCTGATCGAGCAGATCCCGCCGCAATATTCAGCAATCAAGGTCCAGGGCGAGCGCGCCTACGACTTGGCTCGGGACGGCGAAACCGTCGAATTGAAGCCCCGGCCGGTCGAGATTCACGAATTAACCCTTGTAGAACATGGAGATAACGGCCAGTCCGTGTTCGAGGCGGAGTGCGGCAAGGGCACCTATGTCCGGGCGCTGGCCCGCGATATCGGCCGGATTCTGGGCTGTTTCGGCCATATCTGCGCGTTGCGGCGGACTTTGGTGGGCCCATTCCGCGAGACGGACATGATTCCGCTGGAAGAGTTGGAGGCTTTATGCAATAGAGCCGCGTCTGGCGAGGGAAGCCTCGCCGACGCGCTTTTGCCCGTTGAGACCGCGCTGGACGACATCCCGGCACTGGCCGTCACACGGGCGGATGCGGCAAGGCTCCACCGGGGCCAGGCCGTTTTGTTGCGCGGACGGGATGCGCCCAATAGTAGCGGCACAGTCTATGTCACGGTGGCAGGCCGCCTGTTGGCGCTTGCTGAAATTGGCAATGGCGAACTCATCCCCAAGCGCGTGTTCAACCTGACCGGGCTGACTGCCAGTCCCGGTCGCAGCAATGAGAGAGTTTGACGATGTCGATTACCGCCGAACGCAAAGCGGAAGTCATCAAGACGAATGCCACCAAAGCCGGCGACACCGGCTCGCCCGAGGTCCAGGTCGCGATCCTGTCGGAACGCATCAACAATCTCACGGGCCACTTCAAGACCCACGTGAAGGACAATCATTCACGCCGCGGCCTCCTGAAGCTCGTGTCGACGCGCCGCTCGCTTCTCGACTACATCAAGAAGAAGGACGAGGCGCGTTACAAGGCGTTGCTCGAAAAGCATAACATTCGTCGTTGATTTGAGTGTACGCGCGCGCACTTTGCGCGCGTTTTCGCATGATTTTCCGAAGAAACGGACTCCAGTTTTTGGAGACGATCATGCGCAAGGAGCATCATCCGACAAGGATCGTGCTCGACAAACGTCCAGCAGCAATCCGGCCGCTGGACAGGGCAAGGTGCCCATGACTGCCGAGGGGATGGACGCCATCCGAAAGATGAAGACCATGGCAGGATCGCCGGATGCTGATCTCATGTTGCGATCAGCGTCCCGCCATCTTGCGCATGGTCTTTGTGTTTTTGGGCTCCGCGCTCTCGTGAACCCAATGAAAGAAGACCACTATGTTTAATAAGCATTCCGTCGAGATCGACTGGGGTGGACGTCCCCTCAAGCTGGAAACCGGCAAGATCGCCCGTCAGGCCGACGGCGCCGTGCTCGCCACCTATGGCGAGACCGTCGTGCTCGCCACCGTCGTCGCTGCGAAAGCGCCGCGCGAGGGCGTCGACTTCCTGCCGCTGACCGTCGACTACCAGGAAAAGACCTACGCCGCGGGCCGCATTCCCGGCGGCTATTTCAAGCGCGAGGGCCGCCCGACCGAAAAGGAGACGCTGGTCTCCCGCCTGATCGACCGCCCGATCCGTCCGCTGTTCGCCGACGGCTGGCGCAACGAGACGCAGGTCATCGTCACCGTGCTCTCACACGACATGGAGAACGATCCCGACGTGGTGGCGATGGTCGCCGCCTCCGCAGCGCTGACGCTGTCGGGCGTGCCGTTCAAGGGACCGATCGGCGCCGCGCGCGTTGCCTTCAGCAATGACGAATACATCCTCAACCCGACGCTCGATGAAATGACCGACACGCAGCTCGACCTCGTCGTCGCCGGCACGTCGGACGCGGTGCTGATGGTCGAATCCGAAGCCAAGGAGCTCTCGGAAGAGATCATGCTCGGCGCCGTCATGTTCGGTCATCGCCACTTCCAGCCGGTGATCAAGGCGATCATCGAGCTGGCCGAGAAGGCCGCCAAGGACCCGCGCGAAGTCACCACCATCGACAACAGCGAGATCGAGAAGGAAATGCTCGGCCTAGTCGAGCAGGACCTGCGCTCGGCTTACGCAATTCCGATCAAGCAGGAGCGCTATGCGGCGGTCGGCAAGGCCAAGGAAAAGGTGATCGCGCACTACTTCCCGGAAGGCCAGGAGCCGAAATACGACAAGCTGCGCATCGCCGGCGTGTTCAAGGAGCTCGAGGCCAAGATCGTTCGCTGGAACATCCTCGATACCGGCAAGCGCATCGACGGCCGCGACAGCAAGACCGTGCGCAACATCATCGCCGAAGTCGGCGTGCTGCCGCGCGCCCATGGTTCGGCGCTGTTCACCCGCGGCGAGACCCAGGCGATGGTCGTGACCACGCTGGGCACCGGCGAGGACGAGCAGTATATCGACGCGCTGTCGGGAACGTATAAAGAGACGTTCCTGCTGCATTACAACTTCCCGCCCTACTCGGTCGGTGAAACCGGACGCCTCGGCGGCACCAAGCGCCGCGAGATCGGCCACGGCAAGCTCGCCTGGCGCGCGATCCATCCGGTACTGCCGCCGCACCACGAATTCCCCTACACGGTGCGCGTGGTCTCCGAGATTACCGAATCCAACGGCTCCTCGTCGATGGCCTCGGTATGCGGCGCCTCGCTGGCGCTGATGGATGCGGGCGTTCCCTTGAAGCGGCCGACCGCTGGCATCGCGATGGGCCTGATCCTGGAAGGCTCCCGCTTTGCGGTCCTGTCCGACATTCTCGGCGACGAGGATCATCTCGGCGACATGGACTTCAAGGTGGCCGGCACCGACCAGGGCATCACCTCGCTGCAGATGGACATCAAGATCGAGGGCATCACCGAGGAGATCATGAAGGTGGCACTCGGCCAGGCCAGGGAAGGACGTGTCCACATCCTCGGCGAAATGGCCAAGGCGCTGACCAACGCCCGCGCCGAGCTCGGCGAATACGCCCCGCGCATCGAGACCTTCAAGATCGCGACCGACAAGATCCGTGAAGTGATCGGCACCGGCGGCAAGGTGATCCGCGAGATCGTCGAAAAGACCGGCGCCAAGGTCAACATCGAGGATGACGGCACCGTCAAGGTCGCCTCCAACGACGGCGAGGCGATGAAGGCCGCGATCAAGTGGATCAAGTCGATCGCCTCCGATCCGGAGATCGGCCAGATCTATGAGGGCACCGTGGTCAAGGTGATGGAGTTCGGCGCCTTCGTGAACTTCTTCGGCGCCAAGGACGGCCTGGTCCACATCAGCCAGCTCGCCGCCAACCGCGTGCAGAAGACCTCCGATGTCGTCAAGGAAGGCGACAAGGTCAAGGTCAAGCTGCTCGGCTTCGACGACCGCGGCAAGACCCGGCTGTCGATGAAGGTGGTTGATCAGGTCACCGGCGAGGACCTCGAGGCCAAACAGAAGGCGGAAGGCCAAGCGCCGCGTGAAGCCGCCGGCGAGTAAGGCATCGCTAAAATGTGAACAAGAGGGCGGCCGAACGGCCGCCCTTTTTTGTGGGCCGGCCGAGTTACATTGCCAGGACCGCGGCACCTGTGCGATTCCGTCGCAGGGTTATGAGGAAAGAAAACGAAACCCGATCCCGCTCCTCGCCCGTAACTTGCCGCGCGCAGCGGCCTACGGCGCACACAGTCACCAAGCTCACCTACAGTTAAGGAGAAGTCGATGTCATCCATATCCCGGCGCCAACTGATGTTTGCTGCAACCGGTATCGCGGCCGTGGCTGCAGCCCCACGTCTCGTTTTCGCGCAGGCCGCGGCTCCCGCCCCGGCCGCCGACCCAACCGGGCCGTTCACGCTGCCGCCGCTGACCTATCCGACCAATGCGTTCGAGCCGCATATCGACGCGAGGACGATGGAAATCCATCATGGCAAGCATCACGCCGCCTATGTCGCCAACCTCAACAACGTCGCCAAGACCAATCCGCAATTGGGCACGGCGAAGATCGAGAACGTGCTCGGCAACCTGAATGCGCTCGACGACAGCATCAAGTTCACGGTGCGCAACAATCTCGGCGGTCATGCCAACCACACCATGTTCTGGGAGATCATGGGCCCGAACGGCGGCAAGCCCGAGGGCGAGGTGCTGGCTGCGATCGATCGCGATCTCGGCGGCATGGAAAAATTCCAGAACGATTTTAATGCCGCCGGCGGACGCCAGTTCGGCTCGGGCTGGGTGTTCGTGACGGTGAGCAAGGACGGCAAGCTTGCGATCGAGACCCGTCCGAACCAGGATACCCCGATGATGGACGGCAAGCGCGCCCTGATGGGCAACGACGTCTGGGAGCACGCCTATTATCTCAACTACCAGAACCGCCGCGCGGATTATCTGAAGGCGTGGTGGAATACGGTGAACTGGGCCAAGATCGCCGAGCGTTATGCGGCGGCGAAGGCCGGCACGCTCGGCGTTTGAGCGCATTCAATGTGAAAAGGGCGGCCTCTCGGCCGCCCTTTTTGCCTTTGCAGTTGGCCCTTGCCAGGATCAGGCAATGTCGAATCGATCGAGGTTCATCACCTTGTCCCACGCCGCCACGAAATCCTTCGCAAACTTCTCCTTCGAGTCGGTGCACGCATAGACTTCCGCGAAGGCGCGGAGCTGCGAGTGCGAACCGAAGATCAGGTCGACGCGGGTGCCGGTCCACTTGACGGCATTCGTCTTCCGGTCTCGGCTCTCGTATACGCCGTCGGAGCCGGCGGGCTGCCACTGCGTGCCCATGTCGAGCAGGTTGACGAAAAAGTCGTTGGTCAGCGTGCCGGGCTTCTGCGTGAACACGCCGTGCTTCGACCCGCCGAAATTGGCGCCAAGGACACGCAGGCCGCCGAGCAGAACCGTCATCTCGGGCCCCGTCAGCCGCAGCAATTGTGCCCGGTCCACCAATGCCTCTTCAGGCTTCATGAACTGGTGCCTCTTGCTGTTGATATAGTTGCGGAAGCCGTCGGCACGCGGTTCGAGCGGAGCGAAGGATTCGACGTCGGTCTGGTCCTGCGAGGCATCCATCCGGCCCGGCGTGAACGGCACCTTGACGTCTAGTCCGGCGTCCTTTGCGGCTTTTTCGACCGCCGCGCAGCCGCCGAGAACGATCAGGTCGGCAAGCGAAACCTTCTTGCCGAAATCCTTCTGGATCGCTTCGAGCTTCTGCAGCACGGTCTTCAGCTCGGCCGGCTGGTTGACCTCCCAGTCCTTCTGCGGGCTGAGACGAATACGCGCGCCATTCGCGCCACCGCGCTTGTCGGAGCCGCGGAACGTCGAGGCCGAGGCCCATGCGGTCGAGACAAGCTGGGACACCGACAGGCCGGAGGCGAGAATCTTCGCCTTCAGCGCGGCGATGTCCTGCTCGCCGATCAGCGGATGATCGACCGCCGGAATCGGGTCCTGCCAGATCAGCGTTTCCTTCGGCACCAGCGGGCCGAGGTAACGCGCGATCGGGCCCATGTCGCGGTGCGTGAGCTTGAACCAGGCACGCGCGAACGCATCGGCGAACTGGTCCGGATGCTCGTAGAAGCGCCGCGAGATCTTCTCGTAGGCCGGGTCGAGGCGCAGCGACAGGTCGGTGGTCAGCATGGTCGGCACATGCTTCTTCGACTTGTCGTAGGCGTCCGGGATGGTGGCTTCCGCCCCTTTTGCCTTCCACTGCTTTGCCCCCGCCGGGCTCTGGGTCAGCTCCCATTCGTTTTCGAACAGGTTCTTGAAGAACAGATTGCTCCACTTCGTTGGCGTCTGCACCCAGGTGACTTCCGGCCCGCCGGTGATGGCGTCGGCTCCGATGCCCGTGCCATGCTTGCTCTTCCAGCCGAGTCCCTGATCCTCGAGCGCTCCGCTCTCCGGGTCCGGTCCCACCAGCGACGGATCGCCGGCGCCGTGGGTCTTGCCAAAGGAGTGGCCGCCGGCAATCAACGCGACGGTTTCTTCGTCGTTCATCGCCATGCGGAAGAACGTTTCGCGGATGTCCTTGGCCGCGGCGATCGGGTCCGGATTGCCGTTCGGCCCTTCCGGATTGACGTAGATGAGGCCCATCTGCACGGCGCCGAGCGGCTCCGCGAGCTGGCGTTCGCCGCTGTAGCGTTCGTCGCCGAGCCAGGTGCCCTCAGGCCCCCAGAACAGCTCCTCGGGCTCCCAGACGTCGGCGCGGCCGCCGGCAAAGCCGAACGTCTTGAAGCCCATCGATTCCAGCGCGACGTTGCCGGCGAGAATCATCAGGTCGGCCCAGGAAAGTTTCTGGCCGTATTTCTGCTTGATCGGCCACAACAGCCGGCGCGCCTTGTCGAGGTTGGCGTTGTCAGGCCAGCTATTCAGCGGCGCGAAACGCTGCTGGCCCGCGCCGGCGCCGCCGCGGCCGTCCGTGATGCGGTAGGTGCCTGCACTGTGCCACGCCATGCGGATCATCAGGCCGCCATAGTGACCGAAATCGGCCGGCCACCATTCCTGCGAATCCGTCATCAAGGCATGCAGGTCCTTGATCACGGCGTCGAGATCGAGCGTCTTGAATTCCTTGGCGTAGTCGAACGCCTCGCCCATCGGGTCGGACAACGGGGAATTGCGGTGGAGGACCGAGACATCAAGTGCGTCCGGCCACCAGTCGCGGTTCGTGCGTACGCGATTGCCGCCCGAGAATGGGCATTTGGTTTTGTCGTCCATGATTGTCTCCTGAGGGTCGCTTCCTGTTCGGATTGGAAGCACTCTAAGCAGAGCCTTCCATCAGGTGAAGTTGATTTTAATGATCGGTCTGATAAGATATTCTGATGATCCAGATGACGCTCCGACAGCTTCGCTATTTCGACGCGCTGGCACGTCACGGCCATTTCGGACGCGCGGCAGAGGCATGTTCGATCTCGCAGCCGGCGCTCTCGATGCAGATCAAGGAAATGGAGGAAGTTTTGGGCGGCGTGCTGCTGGAGCGCAGCGCGCGGCAGGTGACGCTGACGAAATTCGGCGAAGAGATCGTCCAGCGCGTCCGCGATATCCTGCGATCGGTCGACGAACTCGGCGACTTCGCGCGCGCCTCACGCGACCGGCTCGCGGGGCGCTTACGCATCGGCATGATTCCGACGATCGCGCCCTACCTGCTGCCCAAGGTGATCGAACAGCTCGCGCGCTTGCATCCCGAGCTCGACATTCACATACGCGAGACGCTGACGCCAAAGCTGATCAAGGAGGTCACGGAAGGCCGGCTCGATACCGCGATCGTTGCGCTGCCGGTCTCGGAGCCTTCGCTGACAGAGGTCGCGTGCTTTTCTGAGAACTTCCTGCTGGTGCGGCCGGGCGAGGATGAGGGCACGCCCGTGCCGAGTCATGAAACGCTGCGTGAAATGCGGCTCTTGCTGCTCGAGGAGGGACACTGTTTTCGCGAGCAAGCGCTGTCGTTCTGCAACATGCAGTCCTCGCCGCCGCGGGAAGTCCTGGACGCGAGCTCGCTGTCGACGCTCGTGCAAATGGTCGGCGCCGGTATCGGCGTCACCCTGATTCCGGAAATGGCGGTGGCGGTGGAAACCCGCTCGGCGCCGGTCTCCGTCGCCCGCTTCAGGAATCCGCAGCCGTCGCGAACCATTGGCATGGTCTGGCGCAAGACAAGCCCGCTTGCCGGACAGCTCCAGCAGATCTCCGAAGTGGTTTGCCTCGCGGCCGACGCATTGCGCGAACAGCGCAAGATAGGATCGTCATCACGGAAATCGCGGACCTGACGGGTCGGCACCTCGGGGAGATATCGGCGTGAAAGCCGTCGCTCGGCTTGCGGACGGCGCCTGCACCCTCTAGTTTGCCTGCTCCGTGTCATCAACTCTCGTCTTCAGGCCATGTTCCGTAGCTTCGCTGCCGCCATCCTCATGTCATGCTTCGCGGTAGATGGATGGGCCCAATCTCCTCCAACAACGAACACTCCGGCGGCAAAGACGCCCGCAAAAGCCGTCACAAAGAAAGCGGCGCCCAAAGCCAAGGCGGCCGCGAAGCAACCGGTTGCTGCGGAAACGGGTCCTTGCCGACTTGGCATCATTTCGGCGCTCGGGGACCGCTTTGCCGTACAAAAATTTGGCCTCACGATATTTGAGACCGAGGAGAGCGCGGTCGCGGTCGAGGGATGGGGACTCGATGATCTCGTAGTCGCGCGGGTACGCGCGGCGACCGGCACTGATCCGACAGTGCGGAGGATCACCTATCCGAAGGGCGCGTTTGAGCCCTTCTATAATCCGACGTCACGGTTCTTGCCCGACCCCCGCGAGGGCCTGCCGGCGATCGTCAGGAGTATCACGCCGGCTGCGAACTGCGAACGCTACCTTGTTGTAACCCGATTCAAAGGGCAGGTGCCTGGCACCAATCTGATGCTTGACGGCATCGGTGCATACAGTCGCGGACTAGGATCAGTCATCAGGCACTCGCACCTGTTCGCTAATGTTGGGGTGACTCTGCTCGACGGCGGCAACTACGAGACTATTAGCCGTCCGTTCGCTGGTCTAGGTACGCGACTGGCCGACGGCTTGCGACTGACCGAAGATCCGCTCACCAAACTCGACAACTCGCTGTTTCCCGAACCGGCAACAGCCGTTCCGGGTAGTGCGATGCTTCGCGAAAGAACCCGTGCGCTGGTTGCGGCAAGGCTTGATCAAACGCTGCCTGACTATCTCAAGAACGATTAGGCACTCCTGTATAGCGGGGCCACAGTGGTTCGAGTCTGGAATCGCCAACCGACCTGCTGCACGAAATGAAGTTGACCAACATGTCGTTGGAGCACGGCTTGTTGGTTCCAGGCGTAGTGCATTGCCAATTCGCGGTAGACGCGCGATGAACAAGCGCTGTTCGTCCAAGCCGAAGAAAGGTTCGTCCCATGATCCAACTCTACTGGTCGCCGCGGTCCCGCTCCTTCTCCGCGATCTGGCTGCTGGAAGAAGCCGGGCTGCCTTATGAGCGCGTGCTCACCGACATCACGACTGGCGCGCAGAAGGCGCCGGAATATCTCGCGATCAATCCGATGGGCAAGGTGCCAGGGCTGAAGGACGGCGACGCGGCGCTCGGAGAAGCGGCGGCGATCTGCGCTTACATCGCCGACCGATATCCCGAAACCAACCTTGCGCCGGCCGTCACCGATCCGCTGCGGGCAAGATACCTGCAGTGGCTGTTCTTTTCACCGAGCTGCATCGAGCCGGCGCTGATCCAGCTCTTCACGAAACTGGAGGTGCCGGCGAGCACGGCGGCGTGGGGCAGTGCCACCCAGACGTTCGACGTGCTCGACGCCGCCCTGCAAAAGGGTCCATGGATTCTCGGCGAGAAGTTTTCGGCCGCCGACATCATGCTCGGCTCGGGGCTGAATTTTGCGGTGCGGCTGTTCAAGATGGTGCCGCCGCGGCCGTCGTTCGACGCCTATATCGACCGCTGCGCGGCGCGTCCGGCCTTTCAGCGCGCGGAGAAGATCGCGGCGGGGTGAAGTAGACGTAGTAAGCGTAGCCCGGATGGAGCCAACGGGTCGCGCGAATGCGCGCCCGATGACAGGCTCCGCGCAATCCGGGAGCAATGCGCCGCCTGCGAGAGTCCCCCGATTTCGCTTCGCTCCATCCGGGCTACGAAAGCTTACTCCGCCTTCAGCTCTTCAGGCCGCGGCATCGCGATCACGTTGTAGCCGGAATCGACGTAGTGGATTTCTCCCGTGACGCCGCCCGACAGGTCCGACAGCAGATAGAGCGCGGAGCCGCCGAGTTCTTCCAGCGTCACGCCGCGGCCGAGCGGCGAATGTTTCTGCTGGAAGGCGAACATCGCGCGCGCATCGCCGATGCCTGAGCCTGCCAGCGTGCGCACCGGGCCCGCCGAGATCGAATTGATGCGTATCTTGCGCGGCCCGAAGTCGGCGGCGAGATAGCGTACCGACGCTTCCAGCGCCGCCTTCGCCACACCCATTACATTGTAATTCGGCATCACGCGCATCGATCCGCCGAAGGTCAGCGTGATCATGGAGCCACCGGTCTCGGGCATCAGCTCGGCGGCACGCTTGGCGATTTCGGTGAACGAGAAGCAGGAGATCAGCATGGTGCGCGAAAAGTTCTCGCGCGTGGTATCGGCATAGCGCCCCTTCAACTCGTTCTTGTCGGAGAACGCAATCGCGTGGACGAGAAAGTCGAGCCCGCCCCATTTAGCCTTCAGTGTCGCGAAAACGGAATCGACGCTGGCAAGGTCTTCGACGTCGCACGACAGCACCGTATCGGCTCCGAGCGATTGCGCTAAGGGCTTGACGCGCTTGCCGAGCGCGTCGCCCTGATAGGTGAAAGCGAGCTCGGCGCCCTGCGCGTGAAGCGTCTTGGCGATGCCCCAGGCGATCGAATGATCATTGGCGACACCCATGATCAAGCCGCGCTTGCCTTTCATCAGGTCCTGCATTCGCCTACGCTCCACTTATTTCGTTGATGTCATCACCCGCCACCCGGTCCGGCCTTCGGCCGGCCGGATGACAGGCTCCGGGGGTGATACAGTATTCCAGAGACGTTTGTGATAAGCCGCGAGGTCGCGGCTGACTTCCCGCCCCGCCGGAGCCTGTCATCGGGCTCGCCGAAGGCGAGACCCGGTGGCGGGGCATGACAGCCGATTGAAAACTACGCATCCAGCCGCTTGAACACCAGCGTGGCGTTGGTGCCGCCGAAGCCGAAGGAGTTCGACAGCACGGTGCCGAGCTTGGCGTTATCGATGCGCTTGCGCACGATCGGCATGTCGGCAAACACCGGATCGAGCTCGGTGATATGGGCGCTCTCGCAGACGAAGTCGTTGTTCAGCATCAGAAGCGAATAGATCGCCTCCTGCACGCCGGTAGCGCCGAGCGAATGGCCGGTCAGCGCCTTGGTCGCCGAGATCGGCGGGCACTTGTCGCCGGTGCCGAACACCTTTCGGATCGCCTCGATTTCCGGCGGATCGCCGGCCGGCGTCGAGGTGGCGTGCGGATTGATGTAGTCGATCGGCGTCTTTACCGTCGAAATCGCCATGCGCATGCAGCGCTCGGCGCCTTCGCCCGACGGCGCCACCATGTCGTAACCGTCCGACGTCGCGCCATAGCCGACCAGTTCGCCGTAAATGCGCGCGCCCCGCGCCTTGGCACGTTCGAGCTCTTCCAGCACCACCACGCCGGCGCCACCAGCAATGACAAAACCATCGCGGCTGATGTCGTAGGGACGCGAGGCCGTCGCCGGCGTGTCGTTGTATTTGGACGACATTGCGCCCATGGCGTCGAACAGCACCGACAGGGTCCAGTCGAGCTCCTCGCAACCGCCGGCGAAGATCACGTCCTGCTTGCCGATCTGGATCGTCTCATAGGCGTTGCCGATGCAATGGTTGGAGGTCGCGCAGGCCGAAGAAATCGAATAGTTCACGCCCTTGATCTTGAACCAGGTCGCCAACGTCGCCGAGGCCGTTGATGACATGCCTTTCGGCACCGCGAACGGGCCGACCCGCTTCGGACCCTTGGTGCGCGCGATGTCTGCCGCTTCCACCAGCGTCCGCGTCGACGGTCCGCCCGACCCCATGATGATGCCGGTACGCTCATTGGAGACTTCGTTGGCTTCAAGACCGGAATCGCGGATCGCCTGTTCCATCGCGACGTGATTCCAAGCCGCGCCTTCGGCGAGGAATCGCATGGCGCGACGATCGATGACGTCAGCGGGATTGAGCGTTGGCGCGCCCTGCACCTGCGAGCGAAAACCGAGCTCGGCGTACTTTTCCGCGCGCGTGATGCCGGATTTTGCCTCGCGAAGGCTCGCAAGCACTTCCTGGGTGTTGTTTCCGATGGATGAGACGATACCCATCCCCGTGATGACAACCCGCCTCATGATCGCCTCGCCTCGCCGTTTACGTTGTTCTGTGAAGGTGTGTTGCTGCTGATCGCGTTGCTCAGCCGCCCGGCGCGGAGCCCTGCTTGAACAGCCCGACCTTCAGATCCTTGGCGCGATAGATAATCTCGCCATCCATGGAAAGCCAGCCGTCGCCAACGCCGAGCACCAGCTTTGAACGCATCACGCGTTTCATGTCGATGTTGTACACAACCTTGCGGGCGTTCGGCAGCACCTGGCCGGAGAACTTCAATTCCCCGAGCCCCAGCGCCCGGCCGCGTCCCTCGCCGCCGATCCAGCCGAGGTAGAATCCGACCATCTGCCACATCGCGTCCAGGCCAAGGCACCCCGGCATGACCGGGTCATTCTTGAAGTGACAGCCGAAAAACCACAGGTCCGGCTTCACATCGAGTTCGGCGCGGATCAGGCCCTTGCCGAATTCACCGCCCTTTTCGGTGATCTCGGTGATGCGGTCGAACATCAGCATCGGCGGCAGCGGTAGCTGCGCATTTCCGGGGCCGAACATCTCACCGCGGCCGCAGGCGAGCAAATCCTCGTATTCATAACCGCTGCGCCGATCCAGCATCGTATTCAGCCTCACCTTAGATGTCCCGATGGAGCGCTTTGAGCGAACCGGACCCGTTTCCCCACGGGAGAACACTTGTTTCCCCGCAATCTGGCGCTACTTAGGGTGCTATCGGCACTAGCCTCTGCCGAAATCGCATATGTGGTCCGCGCGCTCTGTAACATAGGCATTAGGGCGCGGCAAAGCACTAGAACGTGCTAAAACGCCCCCGTCGTTACGCTTGTTCCTCTTAACCTTGGGCCAGTTCTAGTTGCGAAAAACTTGCATCTACCTGATTTCCTTTTATATTGGGCAAGAATATTGCCCAAGTTAGCGCGTGTGGTACCCGAAGTGGACATGAACGACCAAGCCTCGCCCCTGAACGACGACGGTATCGATCCGGCTGCCCGCGCCGCTGGACACCAGCCGGCGTTGACTGGCTGTCCGTGGCACGACGTCAATGAAATGCTGCAGGCCGCTGGCCTCAGGCCCACCCGGCAGCGCATGGCGCTGGGCTGGCTGCTGTTCGGCAAGGGCGCCCGCCATCTGACCGCGGAAATGCTGTATGAGGAGGCGACGCTCGCCAAGGTTCCGGTGTCGCTGGCCACCGTCTACAACACGCTCAATCAGCTCACGGACGCCGGTCTGTTGCGCCAGGTCTCGGTCGACGGCACCAAGACCTATTTCGATACCAACGTCACCGCGCATCACCACTTCTATCTCGAGAACAACCACGAGCTGGTCGACATCCCCGATCCGCACCTGGTGTTGTCGAAGATGCCCGACGTGCCCGAGGGCTACGAGATCGCCCGCGTCGACATGGTCGTGCGGCTGCGCAAGAAGCGCTGATCTTCTCCGAACTATTGATTGTCATTCCGGGGCACGCGAAGCGTGAACTATGGTGCGCAATTGCGCACCTGAGAATCTCGAGATTCCGGTTCGATGCCAATGCATCGCCCCGGAATGACGCCGAGCCTCAATCCACCCTTTCGTCCGCATACACGCCCCACAGGCGCTGCTGCTCGATCCAGCCGTCAAAGCCGTTGCCGACGACGCGGCACCAGCCATTGGCGCATTTCTTGACTTGCGCGACGACCCCGGCCTGCAGGCGGGCCGCAACCGCACTGGTCGGATCGGGACGATCATAGAGCGATGCAAGCTCATCCTTGCTCTTCATGGTAACGACCGCAGTGCGGCGGCCGGACAACAGCGAATGATAGACCCAGCCCTCGGCGCCTTCGGAATCGCGCACGCGCCGCCAGTTCTCGAACTCGGCGGTGATTTCGACCGGCAGGCCCGAACGGGTATAGATCCAGGCGACGTCGTTGTCCTTGGTCGGACCGGCCCGCACATTCACATGATCGGATTTGAGGCTGACATATCGTGGCACCGGCAGGCCGCTCGTGGTGGTGGCCGAATCCTTGGCCGAAAACCCTGCACTGACCGATGCGACAAGCCAGCACGCCGCCAGCACCGCCACCGAACAGAAACGCCCCAACGCCATCAACCCGTCTCCTGCCGAGCTACCCCCAACTCGAATTCTCCGAGTTGAGACCGCCCGCTAACGCCCGAAAAATCCAAATCCCCGTGCCCCGCTTTGGCCGCACCCGACTTGCAACGTCCGAGGGGTTCTTGTCTTGGCCCGGCCTTCTGATAGAGAGGACGGAACGCCTAGAACCAGAACGCCCGGATTTTCCGTCGAGAATCCGAGGCAAGTATTGGGAACCCAAGGGACTTACCTCACAGCCGGATACCGAGACCGCGTGGCCATCGCAGTGTCGAACAACCGGGTTAATGAGGTCTGAACGGCGCGCTCGAGCGCACACTCCCTCATGAGAGCAGGACATGTCGGTTAAGAAAAAACCTCTCGTCGTCGTCACTCGCAAATTGCCGGACTCGATCGAGACCCGGATGCGCGAGCTGTTCGACGCAAGGTTGAATCTCGACGATACGCCGATGACGCCGGAGCAGATCGCGGATGCGGTCCGCACCGCCGACGTGCTGGTGCCGACTGTCACCGACATGATCCGCGAGGAAATCATCAAGGATCCCGACTGCAAGCTGCGCATGATCGCCAATTTCGGCAACGGCGTCGACAATATCGACGTCGCGGCGGCGCATGCGCGCGGCATCACGGTGACCAATACGCCGAAAGTACTGACCGAAGACACCGCCGACATGACGATGGCGCTGATTCTCGCCGTGCCACGGCGGCTGATCGAGGGTGCCTCGATTCTCACCGACGGCAAGAACTGGGCTGGCTGGTCGCCGACCTGGATGCTTGGCCATCGCATTGGCGGCAAGCGCCTCGGCATCATCGGCATGGGCCGCATCGGCCAGGCGGTGGCCCGCCGCGCGCGCGCCTTTGGCCTGCAGATCCACTATCACAACCGCCGCCCAGTGGCGCCTGTTATCGCCGATGAACTCGGCGCGACCTATTGGGAAAGCCTCGACCAGATGCTGGCGCGGATGGACATCATCTCGGTGAACTGTCCGCATACGCCTGCGACCTATCACCTCTTGTCGGCCAGGCGGCTGAAGCTGATCCGCAAAGACGCCTACATCGTCAACACCGCGCGCGGCGGGGTGATCGACGAGGACACGCTGGTCAAGCTGCTCGAAGCCGGTGACATCGGCGGCGCCGGCCTCGACGTCTACGAGCATGAGCCCGCGGTCAATCCGAAACTGGTGCGGCTGGCGAAAGCCGGCAAGGTGACGCTACTGCCGCATATGGGCTCGGCTACCATCGAAGGCCGCGTCGAGATGGGCGAGAAGGTGATTATCAATATCCGGACCTTCCTCGACAACCACAAGCCGCCGGACCGCGTGCTGCCCAGCATGCTATGAGTCTATTAGCCGCGTGTAGCCCGGATGGAGCGAAGCGAAATCCGGGATAACTGAATCCGCGAGTCCGACTACCCCGGATTGCGCGGAGCCTGTCATCGGGCGCGCATTCGCGCGACCCGTTGGCTCCATCCGGGCTACCACATCATTTGCTCTTCCGCCGCTCTCGTTTCCGCCACTCCGCGACAAACGAGACGAACGCGGCAAGCGCCGGCGGCGGCTGCCGACGGCTCGGATAGTACAAAAACGGTCCCGGAAACGGCGGGCACCAGTCATCGAGCACGCTGACCAGCGCGCCAGACTTGATGCCGTAGCGTACATAACCTTCGAATGTCAGCCAGAAGCCCACCCCGTCATGGACGGCGCGCAATGCCAGCCCCAGATAGGTCGCGACCAGCTTGGCCGGCGGGGAAACCTTTACGACACGGCCCGCTTTCTCGAACTCCCAATCCAGCATCGCGCCGCTGCCGAAGCGGGTGCGGATACAGGCATGGTCGAGCAGATCCTTCGGCGCTTCCGGTCGACCATGTCGAGCAACATACTCCTTGGACGCCACCACGGCGTAACGCTGCGGCGCTCCGAGCGAGACCGCGATCATGTCCTGCGCCAGATGTTCGCCATAGCGCACGCCGGCGTCGAATCCGCCGGCAACGATATCGATAAACGAACTCTCGCCGACGATCTCCAACTCGATTTTGGGATGCTTCTCAAGAAACGGCGCGACCATCGGCGCCACACGAGGTCGATTGCCGGCGGCGGCGCATTGATGCGTAGACGCCCCGACGGCACGGCCCGCAGACCGCGCACCTGATCGAGCGCCGCACCGACATCCGATAGCGCCGGGCCGACGCGCCCCAGCAACAACTCGCCGGCTTCGGTGAGGGCTACGCTGCGCGTGGTGCGATTCATCAGGCGGACGCCGAGCCGCTCCTCCATGTCGCGCAGGCGCTGGCTGAGGCTTGAGACGGAGACGCCCTGCTCTGTCGCGGCACGGCGGAAATTCCGGGTGCGCGCCACGGCGACGAACGCATCGAGGTCGCGGAGGTCGAAATCCTTCATTGTTCGATATACTGAACAAGATATTTCGAATTGTCCAGCTTATCGATTCAGTCGAGACGGTCCATATCGGTTTCGTCATCGCCACTGATCTTTTGAGGAGGACCATCATGGAAAAGCGCAAACTCGGCACGACGGGCCCAACCGTCTCCGCCATCGGCCTCGGCTGCATGGGCATGTCAGACTTCTACGGGCCGGCCGACCGCAGCGAGAGCATTGCCACCATCCACGCCGCGCTCGACGCGGGCATCACCCTGCTCGATACCGGCGATTTCTATGGCATGGGTCACAATGAAATGGTGATCGGCGAAGCGCTTGCCGCGCGCGGTCGCGACAATGTCCAGATCAGCGTCAAGTTCGGCGCGCTGCGCGACCCTGCAAAGAACTGGTCCGGCTATGACAGCCGCCCGGCGGCGATCAAGAATTTCCTCGCTTATTCGCTGCAGCGACTGCGCGTCGATACAATCGATATCTACCGGCCGGCACGGCTCGACCCCGACGTGCCGATCGAGGAGACGGTCGGTGCGATGACTGACATGGTGAAGGCCGGCTGGATCAGGCATATCGGCTTGTCGGAAGTCGGCGCGGAGACCATCCGCCGCGCCCATGCGGTGCACCCGATCAGCGACCTGCAGATCGAATACTCATTGATCTCGCGCGGCATCGAGGACAACATCCTGCCGACCTGCCGCGAACTCGGCATCGGCATCACGGCCTATGGCGTGCTGTCACGCGGGCTGATCAGCGGGCACTGGACGGCCGATCGCGGGACCAAGGATTTTCGCGCCATGAGCCCGCGTTTCCAGGGAAGCAATCTCGACGCCAATCTGGCGCTGGTGGACTCATTGCGTGCGATTGCAAGCGAGCTCGGCGCCTCCCCCGCACAGGTCGCGATTGCGTGGGTCGCGGCGCAGGGCAACGACATCGTGCCGCTGGTCGGCGCCCGCCGCCGTGACCGTCTCTCCGAAGCGCTCGGCGCGCTCGACGTGAAGCTGACCGAGAAGCATCTCGCCGCGCTCGCCAAGGCGTTTCCGCCAGGCGCTGCGGCCGGCGCGCGGTATCCGGAGTCGCAGCTCGCGCATATGGACAGCGAGAGGGCCGCGAAGCGGTGAGAACGCCAAGCGTCATCGGCGCCGGTGTATGCGGCGGCACCCCCGCCCATAGCCGATGCTCCGCATCGGCGTGTTTGTTAAGGACGGCGGCCGGAGGCCGCCTATGCCTCCCCCGCAAGCGGGAGAGGGAGCGGATAGCGGACGTCGTGGGGCCGCCAGTTCTTGATCATACAGATGGGGTTTGTTGAGCGCGCATCTCACGAAGCGGCGCGCTCGTCGCCCTCTCCCGCTCTTGCGGGGGAGGGCCGGGGTGGGGGCAGCCACTCGGGGATTCTAGGCCGCGTAGCCGCTCAAATCAGTGATCGTGGGCGTATCGCCATTGAGCGGGTTGGCCGGGTCGCGCGTGTAGCGCAGGGTTTCGAACCGCATCGCCCGCGCGTCCACCATCACCAGCCGCCCTACCAGGCTCTCGCCGAAGCCGACGATCTCGCGGATCGCCTCCAGCGCCATCATCGAGCCCAGCATGCCCGCCAGCGCGCCCATGACCCCGGCCTCGGCGCAGGCCGGTATGGTGCCAGGCGGCGGCGGTTCGGGAAACAGGCAGCGATAGGTCGGATTGAAGTGGCCGTCACCGTCCCGTTCATGCGCCCGGATCGTGGTCAGCGATCCGTCGAACATCCCCAGCGCCGCCGTGATCAGCGGCTTGCCGGCGAAGAAGCAGGCATCGGAAACCAGGTAGCGGGTTTCGAAATTGTCGGAGCCGTCGAGCACGAGGTCGTAGCCGTCGATCAGCGACATCACGTTCCCCGCATCGAGGCGCACCGCATGCGCCTCGAACTGGACATGGGGGTTGAGCGCGCGAACCGTATCCGCGGCGCTGTCGACCTTGCGCCGCCCGATGTCGGGCGTGGTGTGGATGATCTGCCGCTGCAGATTGGACAGCGAGACAACGTCGTCATCAACAGCACCGAGCCTGCCGACACCGGCCGCCGCCAGATACATCAGGACGGGCGCGCCTAGGCCGCCGGCGCCGATCACCAGCGCGGATGCCGCTTTCAAGGCGGCCTGCCCGGGACCGCCGACTTCGCGCAGCACGATATGGCGGGCGTAGCGTTCGAGTTCGTCGGCGCTCAGCATGGTCGTGTGCTGTCCTTCCTTCGCTGGCAAACCCTCATGGTGAGGAGCGCGGAACGCGCGTTCACCGGACGATGCTTCGCATCGCCTGGACACCATGAGGCCCGGCTGGTGGCCTCGTCCTTCGAGACGTCGCTTCGCGGCTCCTCAGGATGAGGGGAAAACTGAACCGGGGTGCGGTTGTTGCCGACTAAGCAGATGTGCTTAATTGGCCGGACGTCAATGATTGCACTCTCCTTATTCTGCCGGGATTTGTCATGAGATTGGTGCTTCAGCAACATTGATGATCGCAGCGTCGGTTTTTGTGATCTCCGGGGCCGCTGCGCAGGCGCAAATGACGCCACCTTCGACGGCGGGCGCCAAGCCGAAACAAGTCACGACGGTGCCGATCCGTCCCGCGCTGCAGAAGCCGGAGGACACGGCGAAGGCCTTAGGCCAAGCCGAGCGGCTGGCGCTGCAGTCGGACCTCGCCTGGGTCGGGCAATATAACGGCGCCATCACCGGTGACGTCACCGAGCGCATGGTCAATGCGATCAAGGAATTCCAGAAGTCGCGCGGGGCTAAGCCAACCGGCGTGCTCAATCCGCAGGAGCGCGGCGCGCTCGCCGATACTGCCAGAAAGAAGCAGGAGAACGTCGGCTGGAAGGTCGCTACCGATCCCGGCACCGGCGTGCGGCTTGGTATTCCCACCAAGCTGGTGCCGCAGCAGGCCAGCGATGCCACCGGCACTAAATGGACCTCGCCGACCGGCACGATCCAGATCCAGCTTTCGCGGCGCAAGGAAGCCAATCCGACCACGGCAAAACTCGCCGAACGCGAGAAGAAAGAGCCGGGCCGCACCATCGATTACACCGTGGTCAAGCCGGATTTCTTCGTGCTGTCCGGCCTGCAGGGCCTGAAGAAGTTTTATATGCGCGGCACCTTCAACGGCGACGAGGTTCGCATCCTCACCATCATGTACGACCAGGCAACCGAGAACACCGTCGAGCCGGTCGTGATCGCAATGTCGAGCGCGTTCAATGCGTTTCCGGCTGCGGCGCAAACGGCAGGGCCTCCCCCGCGCAAGAGCGTGGAATATGGCACCGGTCTCGTCGTCGGCGACGACGGCGGGATTCTGGCCGACCGCCAGATCACCGATGGTTGCCTCACGGTCGCGATCGCAGGCTTCGGCAATGCCGATCGCGTCGCCGAGGACAAGGAGCACGACCTGGCGCTCTTGCGCATCTATGGCGCGCGCGGGCTGAAGGCGCTCAATCTCGCCAATGCTGCCACCAAACCGGCGCTCGACCTCACCGGCATTGCGGATCCGCAGAACCAGGGCGGCGGCGCGGCGGTGACAAGCGCCAAGGCAACGGTGGCCCAGCTCGGCGGCGGCAGCGACATCGCGCTGACGCCCGCGCCGGTACTCGGCTTTTCCGGCGCGCCCGCGCAGGACGGCGACGGCAGGTTCGCCGGCATCGCGCTGTTGAAGCCGGTTCAGGTGGCGGGACCTACCAATGGCGTACCGGCGGCGCAGGCTGTGCTGGTGGCAGCCGATACCGTGCGCGGTTTCCTCAAGGCCAACGGCGTCAACGCGGCCGGCGGATCGAGCGATGCGAAGGCGTCGGTCGTCCGCGTGATCTGCGTGCGGAAATAGCGCTCGCTCGTGTCCCGGACGCGGTGCAGCGTGTAACGCTGCTCCGCAGAGCCGGGACTTATCTGTGCCGCGGAGCGATGGGCTCAGCAGCGCAACGCTAACGCGCTGCGCTGCGTCCGGGGCACGAGATGACCTGCTCCGTGGATTATGCAGACGCGCGCGGAGCGGGGGCGCGCGATGCGATCACGCGCTTCTTGTCGTCATTCATCGAGGCAAATCGGCCCGCTGCAGCAGGCACAGCCGTATTCACCCGTTATTGCCACAATTCCATAATTCGGCATCATTGCAAGCTGACTGATTCGGACAACCGCGATTCGAGAAGACCTTTGGATCGGGCTGGGTACGTCTGAGGAGCGAAAGCTCGGCACCGCAGAATGCGGTGCTCCTCGTGTGGCGTAATCCCTCTGAAGCCATCCAAAGGATCTAGAATGCAGACGATCGTATTGGCCACCCAAAAGGGCGGCTCCGGCAAAAGCACGCTGGCCATCGGCCTCGCGCTTGCAGCCATCAAGGCCGGACACACCGTCCGCCTGATCGAGACGGACCCGCAGGGCACCCTTTCGAACTGGCAGCGCCGGCGCCCCTTTGCCGAGCCCATCGTCGAGCCGGTCTACGCGGCCAGCGACGTCGAACAACGACTAAAATCGCTCGATCGTGACGGCGTGACGATGACGATCATCGATACCGCCGGTGGCGTCAGTGCATCGACCAATTCAGCCATTCGTTATGCCGATCTGTGCCTGATTCCGACGCGCCCGAGCGTCGCCGACATCGAAGCGACTGCCGCGACGCTGAGCGTCATCAGGGCCTGGCACAAGCCGTTCGCCTACGTCCTGAACCAGACCCCGATCCGCGGCGCGCGCCTTAGCAACGCCGAGGCTGCGCTCAGCGAGGAGGCCGCACGCGATATCGCCGACATCGTCGCAAGGCCCTTCATCGTGATGCGCAACGATCACCAGGACGCGCTGAGCTCGGGCCTTGCGGTCAGCGAATATGCACCAAGCGGCAAATCCGCCGAGGAAATCCGCGGCCTCTGGCAATGGATCGAAGCCCGGCTGGACGATACGGCGGCCGCCGACGAACGGATCGCGGAGGCATTCGTGGGAGCGCCGGAGATCCTTCCGGCAATGGCTGCGCTCGCGCCAATCGAAAACGACAGCGCTCTCTTCCTGAGAGCGCCGGCTCGAAGCTGACACCCCGCTCCCCGCAACGCCGTTGCCTGCGACAAACGCGAAGCGTTTGCGCAAGGGAGCATCGCGACGACTTGTCCGCCAAAGCTCGGCCGGCGAAGACGGAAGCAATCCGGCCCACCAGCCCCGCCGGATTGCTTCGCTCCGCTATCTGTTCCGGCGCAGCCATTGTTCCCGCGTCACACGCCATCGTTCGGCTAGCGTCTGACCGTTGTGATGGGCAAGCTCGACGTAGCCGACCAATTCGGCGCCGGTCTTTTGCTTGACCCGGCGCGATGCCTCATTGGTAACCGCGTTACAAGCGTAGAAGACCTCGAGACCCAGTACGCCGAAGACGAAACTGTTCACCTCCGCGACGGCTTCGCTCATCAGGCCTTGATTCCAATAGCGTTCCGCGAGCCAGAAGCCCCGGTTGCCCTTCGCATTGTCCGATCTCGGGCGGAAGCGAATATTCCCGATCGCCTCGCCATCACCGCCGCGCAGCACCAGCATCCAGTTATAGATCTCTTCCCCCGCGGCGACCCTCTCCAGCTCCCTCGTGATGAAAGTCGTCGCGCCGTCCTCCGGATATGGCCAGGGGACAACCGATGCGAGATGCTGGATGATATTCCAGTTGTTGAAATGGCGTTGGATCGCCGGCGCGTCGGATAGCGCGAGCGGCCGCAAGATCAGTCGCTTCGTTTCGAGCGTCGGCGTGATGGTCATTTCTGACATTTCGGACACCAGAAGGTCGAACGGCCGTTCTGAACGAAGCGCCGCACGATACCTCCGCAGCCTTTGGTTTGGCACTTCTCGCCCTCTCGATCATAGACCTGGAACGAGTGCTGGAAATAGCCGAGCTCGCCCGAGGTCAGCCGATGATCGCTGATCGAGGAACCGCCGGCTTTGATGGCCTGATTGAGCACTGTGTGAATTGCGTCCACCAGCCGCCCGGCATGGTCGGTCGGCTCACCCTTCTTCGTTGCCAGTGTCGCCGCCAGCCGCCGCGGCGAGAGATGCGACCGGTACAGCGCCTCACAGACATAGATATTGCCGAGGCCGGCGACTACGCGCTGGTCGAGCAGCGCTGCCTTCAGGCTGGTCTTCTTGTTGAAGCAGGAGCGCGCCAGCATCGCAGCGTCGAATTCGTTGCCGAGCGGCTCGGGCCCGAGGTCCTTCAATAGCGGTTCGTGCTCCAGCACGTTGCGGGCAATAATCTTCATGTAACCGAAACGGCGCGGATCATTGAACACGACAGATCTGCCCGATGACATGTGAAACACCACGTGATCATGAGCGCGGTCCTCGCTGCGCGGATGATGGAATTGCCCGGGCGTATTGCTAGTGCCGCCATCGAGCACCCGGAACGAGCCGGACATGCCCAGATGCATCAGCAGCACGTCGCCGGAGGTTAGATCCGCCATCAGGTATTTGGCGCGGCGGCCGAGGCCAGTCACGGTCTGACCCTCCAGCCGGGCGATAAAGTCTTTTTGAAAGGGAAACCGCAAATCCTTGCGCCGGGCTTCCGCTTTGAGGATCTTTGACCCCTCCATGGCGGGCTGCAGGCCGCGGCGGACGGTCTCAACTTCAGGCAATTCAGGCATGCAGGCATTCACCTTGTGAAGGCGACGTGATAGCGCCATTGCGGCGGGCGCGCTATGGTCCGGTAATGGAGTAAGCTAATGGATCGGCCGGATCAAACCACTCATTTTGGCTTCAGGGACGTGCCCCTGGGGGACAAGCAGACGCTGGTGAACGACGTGTTTCACAGCGTGGCCTCCCGCTACGATCTGATGAACGACCTGATGTCAGCGGGCCTGCACCGGGTCTGGAAAGACATCATGATCACAGCGCTCAACCCGCCGAAAAGTGATGCGCCGTTCGCGCTGCTCGACGTCGCCGGCGGCACCGGCGATATCGCCTTCCGTGCGGCCAAGACTGCAGGCGCGGGCTTCCACGCCACCGTCTGCGACATTAATACCGACATGCTCGAGGTGGGCCGCAATCGCGCCATGGCGCGCCATCTCGATCAGCAGGTGTTGTTTGTCGAAGGCAATGCCGAGGCGTTGACTTTCCCGGATCGTTCCTTTGATGCCTACACCATCGCCTTCGGCATTCGCAACGTGCCGCGGATCGATGTCGCGCTGCGCGAGGCCTATCGCGTGCTGCGGCCGGGCAGCCGATTCCTGTGTCTGGAATTCTCCACCGTCGACGTTCCCGGACTGGACTGGCTGTACGACCAGTTCTCGTTCAAGCTGATCCCGCCGCTCGGCCGCGCCGTGACCGGCGATGCAGAGTCCTATCAGTATCTGGTCGAATCGATCCGGAAATTCCCCCGACCCAATGTGTTTGCCGAGATGATTCGCGCCGCCGGCTTTTCGCGGGTGAGGTGGGAAAGCCTTTCCGGCGGGATCGTGGCGCTGCATTCGGGCTGGCGCTTGTGATTTCTGCGGCGACCCACATCGCGCGGCTTGTCCGCGCCGCTTACGTGTTCGCGCGCGAGGGCGTGTTCGGCGTCGTCGATCCGAGCCTGGTGCCGGCGCCCGGGCAGCTCGCGCTGCGGCTGGCGCGATTGATCGAGCGGCCCGGTGCCAAATCCGGCCCGCAGCTATCCCGCGCGCTGACGCGGCTGGGACCCGCCTACCTCAAGCTCGGTCAGTTTCTGGCGACCCGCCCCGATGTGGTCGGGGTTGCGATGGCGCGCGACCTGGAAAGTCTGCAGGACCGGCTGCCGCCGTTTCCGCAAAGTGAAGCGGAAGCGGTGATCGCACTGTCGCTGGAACGCTCTGTGGCTAAGGCCTTTGTCAGCCTCGGCCCGGCGGTCGCCGCCGCGTCCATCGCGCAGGTGCATCGCGGCGAGATCGAGCGCGATGGCGTGCGCCAGCCGGTCGCCGTAAAGGTGCTCCGGCCCAACGTCGCCTCGCGCTTTCGCCGCGACCTCTCCGACTTCTTCTTTGTCGCGCACAACGCGGAAGCGCATTCGGCCGAAGCGCGGCGGCTGCGGCTGATCGAGGTCATTAACACGATGTCGCGCTCGGTCGCGATGGAGATGGACCTGCGGCTTGAGGCTGCCGCCTTGTCCGAGATGGCGGAGAACACCCGCGACGATCCGGATTTCCGCGTGCCGGCCGTCGACTGGGACCGCACCACGCATAACGTGCTGACGATGGAGTGGATCGACGGCATCGCACTGAACGACCATGCGCGCCTCGAAGCATCGCAGGTCGATTTGCCCGACCTCGGCCGCAAGGTGATTCAGAGCTTTCTGCGCCACGCGCTGCGCGACGGCTTCTTTCATGCCGACATGCATCCCGGCAATCTGTTTCTCGACGAGGCCGGCCGGCTGGTGGCGGTCGATTTCGGCATCATGGGCCGGCTCGGTGTGAAGGAGCGGCGCTTCCTCGCTGAAATTCTTTTGGGCTTCATCACGCGCGACTACCGGCGCGTCGCCGAGGTGCATTTCGAGGCCGGCTACGTGCCGGGGCATCATTCGGTGGAAAATTTCGCGCAGGCCATCCGCGCCATCGGCGAGCCGATCCACAATCGCACCGCCGAAGAAATCTCGATGGCGAAGCTGTTGACCCTGCTGCTCGAGGTCACCGGCCTGTTCGACATGCAGACCCGGCCTGAACTGATCCTCCTGCAAAAGACCATGGTCGTCGTCGAAGGCGTCGCGCGCGGCTTCGATCCCAAGCTCGATATCTGGAAGGTGGCCGATCCCGTGGTGCGCGAATGGATCGAGCGCAATCTCGGTCCGCTCGGGCGGGTTCAGGGGGCCATGACTGGCGCTGGCGAACTCGGGCGCGTAATGACGGGTCTGCCGGCGATCGCTTCGCGGGCGGTTGCCGTGATCGAGAACATGGAAAAGATGACGCGGGAGGGCCTGACGCTGTCGCCAGAGACCATTGCGGCGCTCGGCCGGGCCGAAGGCCGCAAGAGCCGCTGGCGCACGGTGGCGCTCTGGATCATTGCGGCGACCTTTATCGGAATTCTGGTCGCCATCCGGCAGTTGTGATTGCAATGCTAGCAACATGTGCTAGCATTGATTGCGTACCCTTGCTCGGAGGCCGCCTATGGCCAGCCTGACCATCCGAAAACTCGACGAAACCGTCAAAGCCTATCTGCGGCTCCGGTCGGCCGGAAACGGCCGCTCCGTCGAAGAGGAAGTCCGGGTCATTCTGGGAGAACTCATCCAAGGGCGCCCCGAACTATCAAGCGCCACCACGTCACTACCCTCCGCAGAGGCCGGCGCACAGGCAGCGCCATCGGTCAGCGCTTCCAGCGAACGGAGTGTCACGCTGATCATCGGCGGCGGCATTGCCGCTTTCAAGTCGCTGGAGCTGATCCGGCGGCTGAAGGAGCGACACATTCACGTCCGCTGCGTGCTGACCAAGGCCGCCCAGCAATTCGTCACGCCGCTTTCGGCCAGCGCGCTGTCGCATGAGCGCGTCTATACCGACCTGTTCGATGCCGAGAGCGAATTCGACGCCGGCCATATCCGGCTGGCGCGCGAATGCGACCTGATCATTGTGGCGCCGGCGACTGCCGATCTGATGGCGAAGATGGCGCATGGCCATGCCGACGATCTCGCCAGCGCGATCCTGCTCGCGGCCAACCGCCCGATCCTGCTGGCGCCCGCCATGAACCCCCTGATGTGGAACAACGCCGCCACCCGCCGCAACGTGATGCAGCTTCGCCGCGACGGCGTTCACATGATCGGCCCCAGCGCCGGCGAGATGGCTGAGGCCAATGAGGCCGGCATCGGGCGGATGTCGGAGGCCGTCGAAATCGCCGCCGCCGCCGTAGATATCCTGCGTCCGCCGCAACCGCGCCCGCTCGCGGGCAAGCGCGTGCTGATCACGGCCGGCCCGACGCATGAGGCGATCGATCCCGTGCGCTATATCGCCAACCGTTCCTCCGGCAAGCAGGGTTTTGCCATCGCCGCCGCCGCCCAGGCCGCAGGCGCGGACGTCACGCTGGTGTCCGGCCCGGTCGAATTGCGCGATCCCCCCGGGGTCACGGTGATCCGGGTCGAATCGGCGCGTGACATGCTGCATCGGGTGGAAGCAGCCTTGCCGGCCGATATTGCGATCTTCGCCGCCGCGGTCGCCGACTGGCGCGTTGCCAATGAAGGCGAGCAGAAACTGAAAAAGACGTCCGACGGCATGCCGCCGCTCCAACTGGTGGAAAATCCCGACATTCTGGCGACGATCTCGAAACTGAAGGAGAAGCGTCCGCCGCTGGTGATCGGCTTTGCTGCCGAGACCGAACATCTGATCGACAACGCAAAAGCCAAGATCGCGCGCAAGGGCTGCGACTGGATCGTCGCTAATGACGTTTCGCCTGCCACCGGCGTAATGGGCGGCGACCGCAACACCGTTCACCTGCTGACGCGCGATGGCGAGGAGATCAACGTCAATAGCATTAAGGTGGAGCCTTGGCCGGTGATGACCAAGGAGCAGGTCGCAGCCGAACTGGTGGCGAAGATTGCGAAGGCCGTGGAGAAGAATTCGTGAGCATGACTGTGAAGGTCGACGTCTGCCAATTACCACATGGCGAAGGCCTCGCCCTGCCGGCCTATCAGAGCGTCGATGCCGCCGGGCTCGACCTGCTCGCGGCGGTGCCGGCGGATACGCCGCTAATCCTCCCGCCCGGAAAATTCGCGATGGTGCCGACCGCGCTTACGATCGCGCTGCCTTCCGGATATGAGGCGCAGGTGCGGCCGCGCTCCGGGCTTGCCGCCAAACACGGCGTCACGGTGCTGAACTCGCCCGGCACGGTGGATGCGGATTACCGCGGCGAGATCAACGTGCTCCTGATCAACCACGGCGATACGCCCTTTCCCATCAAGCGCGGCGAGCGCATCGCGCAGATGGTGATCGCGCCCGTAGTGCAAGCGGAACTGGTTCCCGTCGACTCGTTGACGGCAACCGGCCGTGGCAGTGGGGGCTTTGGCTCGACCGGCCGCTGAATCGTTTTCAATTTGAACGGTTCGGAACGACGCCGCCTTGATTTTTTCACAGGCAGTTTTGCGTTCACGGTCTGGACTCTTACCGGTCGACTTCCGAAGGGGATACTCTCGACCCGATTCGTGTAGAGCGCGACCAGCAAAAGTGGGGTCCGGTTTTGTGTCCGGGCGCGCTCAATCCTTAGTCGGCGCATAATCTCAACGCAAACCGCCCACATTTTGGCGGATTATGCGCTGGGGGTGGTGCCTGCAGTCATGCGTTCTTGGGGCAAATAATGTCGGGCGTAGCCGCTGCGATGCGTCGAACCCTGCTGTCGTGCACCTCACTGGCGCGCCACGGCGTGATTGCGCTTGCCACCGCCCTCTCCGCGCTGCCGGAGCCCGCGTTGGCCGACGATTTGACCATCACGCAGGCGATTTCCGCCTTGTTCGACCTCAATCACCAGGAATTCGCGGCGCTCACGACGGCGCTATCGCTGCTCGGGTTTACCGTAGTGGCGGCGATCCTGCTGATGCGCACGCGGATTAGGGCCACCCGGCTGGAACTCGACCTCCGCTCCGATATAGCCGACCTGCAGGTACAAGCCGATCGGCTGCGCGCGCTGTTGTTCGCCGAGCCCCAGATCCTGATCGCTTGGGCCGCGGGGGATAACCGGCCCCAGATCAGCGGCGACACCTCGCTTCTGATCTCGCAGGACGCACTGTCGAATTCACCGCAACGCATCCTCGCCTTTGGAACCTGGCTGCCGCCGGAGCCTGCCCTGCAGATGGACCATGCGGTCGACGCGTTGCGCGAGGCCGGCGAAGGCTTTCTGCTCAACCTCTCCACCTCGAACGGCCGCGCCATCGAAGCGATGGGCCGCGCCATTGGGGGGCAAGCCATTGTGCGGATTCGCGAACTTGGCGGCTTGCGCCGTGAACTTGCCGAATCCAATCTCCGCTACAGGACGCTTTTGGAAGAGACCGAGTTGTTGCGCGACTTCGCCGCCGCGGCGCCCTGGCCGATCTGGGCCAAGAGCGCCGAGGGTAATCTGCGTTACGCGAACACGGCGTATGTGCGGGCCACCGAAGGCGCAAGCCTCGCGGACACGATCCACCGCAACCTCGAGCTTCTGGAGAACGAGCAGCGTTCCGAGATGGGCCGGGTGCTAAACGATAATTCCACCTACACCGCGCGGCTGCCGATCGTGGTCGGCGGCGAGCGGCGCATCTATGATGTTCAGGCGCTCAAGCTCGGCGGCGGCAGCGCCGGCATCGCTATCGACGCCAGCGAGGCGACCCAGTTGCGCGACGCCATGGAGCGGATGGCGGAAGCCCATCGCCGCACTCTCGACCAGCTATCCTCGGGGGTTGCCGTATTCGATGGCCAGCGGCGGCTTGCCTTCTACAACGAATCCTACCGGCGGCTGTGGGGCCTCGATCAAGTCTTCCTCGATTCCAACCCCGACGATTCAAGCGTGCTCGACCGGCTGCGCGCCGCGCGCAAACTGCCCGAACAGCCCGATTTCCGCGCCTGGAAGGCCAAGCTCCACGAAGCCTACCGCGCCGTCGAGCCGGAGAACTACACCTGGTTTCTGCCCGACGGCCGCGCCGTCAGCGTCGTCACCACGCCGAACCTCGAAGGCGGCGTCACCTATCTGTTCGACAATGTCACCGAGAGCCTCGATCTCGCACGCCGCTATGACCGGCTGACCCGGGTCCAGCATGAAACGCTCGACAATCTGGCCGAAGCGGTCGCGGTGTTCGGCAGCAATGGCCGCGTCGAACTGTTCAATCCCGCTTTCCTGAAAATGTGGAAGCTGTCGGCGGAATCGCTCAAAGAACAGCCCCACATCGAGACCGTGGAAGCGTGGTGCAAGCCGCTGTTCGACGACGCGTTGACCTGGCGGGCGCTGCGCGAGGCCATCACCGCGATCGAGAACCGGGCGCAGGTAGCGCTGAAGCTCGAACGCAAGGATGGCAGCGTGCTGGATTGCATGACCATGCCGCTGCCCGACGGCGCAACCCTTTTGACATTCCAGGACATCACCGATACCGAAAACGTCGAGCGCGCGTTGCGCGAGCGCAACGAGGCGCTGGAAGCCGCCGACCAGATGAAGGTGGATTTCGTCCACCACGTGTCGTACGAGCTGCGCGCGCCGCTGACCACCATCATCGGCTTCGCACATTTCCTCAGCGATCCCTCGACCGGCCCGCTGACGCCAAAGCAGGCCGAGTATCTCGACTACGTTACCAAATCGACCAACGCGCTGCTCGCGCTTACCAACAACATCCTCGATCTCGCCACCATCGATGCCGGCGCGATGAAGCTCGAGCTCGGCTCAGTCAATATTGAAAAAGCCATTCAGGCCGCCGCCGAAGGCATCCAGGACCGGCTGGCAACCGATCGCATCGAGCTCAAGGTCGATATCGATCCTGACATCGGCAACTTCATCGGCGACGAGCGGCGCGTGGTGCAGGTGCTCTATAACCTGCTTGCCAACGCCGTCGGGTTCTCGCCGCACGATGCCGCGGTCACGATCAGCGCGCGGCGAACCAAGCATCGCGTGATCTTCACCGTCTCCGATTCCGGCCCCGGCATTCCCGCCGAGGTAAAAGACAAGGTATTCGACTGGTTTGAGAGCCACTCCCACGGCTCGCGCCACCGCGGCGCCGGCCTTGGCCTGTCGCTGGTACGCTCGTTCGTCGAACTGCATGGCGGCAAGGTGCGCGTCGACTCGGTCGTCGGCAGAGGCACGACCGTCACCTGCGATTTCCCGATCGACCAGAACGCCCACCGTAACGCCGCCGAATGACCGCGCCTGCGACATTTACAGTGGCGTTGGCGAACGAGGCGGCAACGGCGCATCTGATGGCCGACCTCGCGCTGCTGGTCCGCCCCGGCGACGTCATTACGCTGTCGGGCGATCTCGGCGCGGGAAAGACCGCGGCGGCGCGCGCCATGATCCGCTACCTCGCCGACGATCCCACGCTCGAAGTGCCGAGCCCGACATTCACGCTGGCGCAGAGCTACGAGTTGCCGTTTCCGATTGTCCACGCCGATCTCTACCGCATCAACGATTCGAGCGAGCTGGAGGAAATCGGCCTGTCGCCACTGCCCGAGGGCACGCTGGCGCTGATCGAATGGCCGGAGCGCGCACCCGACGCACTACCCGAAGATCGCATCGATATCGCCTTCAGCCATCGTCCCGCGCTCGGATCGAGCGCGCGGGCCGCCGAGATCACCGGCTATGGCAAGGCGGCGGCACAGGTGGCGCGACTAAGCAGCTTACGCAAATTTCTCACTGAGGCCGGCTTTCTGGATGCAGCGCGCGAGCGCATGCCCGGCGACGCGTCGACGCGCTCCTATGCGCGCCTGATCGGCGACGATGGCACATCCATCCTGATGAATTCACCGCGCCGTCCGGATGGACCGGCGATCTATGACGGAAAATCCTATAGCGCAGCCGTTCATCTTGCCGAGGACGTCAAACCGTTCGTCGCCATCGACAATGGCCTGCGCGCACACGGCTTCTCGGCGCCCGCGATCCGCCACGCCGATCTCGATTCCGGTTTCCTGATCACCGAGGATTTCGGCAGTGTCGGCATCGTCGAAGGCGACCCGCCGCGGCCGATCGCCGAGCGCTATGAGGCGGCAACCGACATGCTCGCGGCGTTACACCGCGAAATCTTGCCCGAAACGGTGCCGCTGGGGCCGCAGGGCTCCTACCAAATTCCGCTCTACGATATCGATGCATGGCTGGTCGAGATCGGGCTGATGCTCGAATGGTATCTGCCGGTTCGCGGCGCTGAAGTCAGTCCGCAACAACGCGACGAATTCGTCGCGATGTGGCGAACCCTGCTGGAAAAGCCGGCGGCTGCGCCGCGAACCTGGGTGCTGCGTGATTTTCATTCGCCCAACATCATCTGGCTCGACGACCGCACCGGGATTTTACGTGTCGGCATCATCGACTTCCAGGACGCCGCGTTGGGCCCTGCCGTCTACGATCTGGTTTCGCTGCTGCAGGACGCTCGGATCGACGTCCCCGAACCACTCGAGTTGTCGCTCTTGACCCGCTACATCAAGGCGCGCCGCGCGGCAGATGGCCAGTTCGATCCGGCCAGCTTTGCCGAGCTCTACGCCATCATGTCGGCGCAGCGTAATACGCGCCTGCTCGGTACCTTCGCCCGGCTCAACGGACGCGACGGCAAGCCGCAATATCTGCGCCACCAGCCCCGGATCTGGACCTACCTGAACCGCTCGCTGGCGCATCCGGCATTGGCAGCGTTTCGCGAATGGTATGCCGCCAACGTGCCGCCGCCGCTGCCCTGATTTACCTCCTGTTAGCCACCCCGCATTTAATCTGGAACCGGCACGCTGCGCAGGCGTGGACCAGCATTTTTGAAACGGAAACACGGCCATGGCGGCGGCGGAACGGCGCAAGGGAGATCGAGTCGTATTCGAGCGCGGCTTTGCGGCGCACATGATGGGGATCGACGGCACCTGGCGGCGCGATTGCGTAATGGAAGACGTCTCCGAGACCGGCGCCAAGCTAACGGTCGAAGGCTCAGTCGAGGGCCTGCATCTCAAGGAATTCTTCCTGCTGCTGTCGTCGACGGGACTGGCCTATCGACGCTGCGAGCTGGCCTGGGTCAATGGCGATCAGATCGGCGTCAACTTCTTAAAACAGGGCGACAAGAAGAAAAAAGCGGCCAAGCGCGGCGAGGACGCCGACACCTGAAGTTTGGTTGCGCCAGCGGCCGTCGTACGGCCGTCATGTGCGGCCACTAAGGCCTCATGGCTGCTGGGTTCAAGCGAATCGCCGTGGTATGATCCGCGGCGCGATTTGATGGTTCGAGAAACTCCAAAAATGTCCGTTACGCCCACCAAAGCCATGGTCCTTGCCGCCGGTCTCGGTTTGCGCATGCGCCCGTTGACCGACCACATGCCGAAGCCGCTGGTGAGCGTGGCCGGCCAACCGCTGCTCGATCACGTGCTGGACAAACTCGCCGACGCCGGCGTCAGCGAGGCCGTGGTCAACGTGCATTACCTGCCTGACCAGATCATCCGGCACACCGCGAACCGTACCCAGCCCCGCATCATCATTTCCGACGAACGCCACCAGGTGCTCGGCACCGGCGGCGCGGTGGTGAAGGCGCTGCCGCTGCTCGGCAAGGAGCCGTTCTTCCACGTCAACGCCGACACGATGTGGATCGACGGCGTGCAACCCAATCTGGCGCGGCTCGCCGAAACCTTCGATCCGAATCGCATGGACATCCTGCTCTTGATGGCGCCGACCACGAACAGCATCGGCTATGCCGGCCGCGGCGACTACGCCATGCTGCCGGACGGCGCGCTGCGCAAGCGGCGTGAACACCAGGTGGTGCCGTTCGTCTATGCCGGGGCCGCAATCATGTCGCCGTCGCTCTTCGCCGACGCCCCCAAGGGCGAGTTTTCGCTGACCAAAATGTTCGACCGCGCCAACGAGCAGGAACGATTGTTTGGCCTCAGGCTCGACGGCATCTGGATGCATGTCGGAACCCCCGATGCGGTACAGGCCGCGGAAGAGGCGTTTCTGGAAAGCGTAGCGTAGCCCGGCCACAGCCGTCATGCCCCGCCAACGGGTCGCGCGAATGCGCGCCCGATGACAGGCTCCGGCGGGGCATCCAGTACGCCGCGGCCATCGTTTCTATTCCGACTGTCTCTGGAATACTGGGTCACCCGCTTTCGCGGATGACGACAGTGAGTAGCGGGAGTTACGCGCGCCGACCCATGACCTTCCCCCCTTACCTCTCTATATTGCCCCTGATCTCGAATCAGGAAGCCCATGCGCGTTTTCAGCGTTCCCGTCTCCGCACCATTCCTGCGCACCGTCATCGCGGCGCTGGTCGACGGCCGGCTGGTCGAGGGATTCGACGCGCGCAAGGATCCGCTGAATCTCGCAACGGCAACGCTCTACCTGCCGACCCGGCGCGCCGGGCGGCTGGCGCGGGAAATCTTTCTCGATGAGCTGAAGACCGATGCCGCGATCTTGCCGCGCATCGTGGCCCTTGGCGACATTGACGAGGACGAGCTGGCGTTTGCGGAAGCCTCCGAACAATTCAGCGGCATCGCGCCGCTCGACATTCCGCCAAAACTTGGTGAACTGGAGCGCCGCCTGACGCTGGCGCATCTGGTTGCGGCATGGGCAAAAAGCCCGGTGTCGGCGCCGCTCGTGGTCGGCGGCCCGGCCTCGACGCTGGCGCTGGCCGGCGACCTGGCTCGGCTGATGGACGACATGGTGACGCGCGGCGTCGCCTGGGAAGTGCTCGACAAATTGGTGCCCGACCAGTTCGACAAATATTGGCAGCACTCGCTGGAGTTCCTGCGCATCGCGCGCAAGGCGTGGCCGGAGCACTTAAAGGAAATCGGAAGGATCGAGCCCGCCGAACGGCGCGACCGCCTGATCGAGGCGGAAGCCGCGCGGCTCACCGCACATCATGAGGGGCCGGTGGTCGCGGCAGGTTCGACCGGCTCGATGCCGGCGACCGCGAAATTCCTCAATGCCGTCGCCCACCTGAAGCAGGGCGCGGTGGTGCTGCCGGGGCTCGACACCGATCTCGACGAGGAAGCCTGGCAGACGATTGGCGGCGTCAGGGACGCGCAGGGCAAATTCACTACGCAGCCCTCCTCCAACCACCCGCAATTTGCGATGCAGGGATTGCTGGATCGCTTTGGCATCAAGCGAAGCGACGTCGAAATTCTCGGCACGCCGGCGCCGCTGGGCCGAGAAGTGCTGGTATCGGAGACGATGCGGCCCTCCACGGCGACAGAGCAATGGCACGACCGGCTGGCGCAGCCGCAAGTATCTGCAAGGATTGCTGCCGGCATGGCAAATCTCGCCGTCGTCGAAGCACCCAACTCGGAGATGGAGGCGCTGGCGATTGCGGTCGCGATGCGCGAGGCGCGGCATCTGAACAAATCAGCCGCGCTGGTGACGCCGGATCGCGCGCTGGCACGGCGCGTGATGGCGGCGCTGAGGCGCTGGAATCTCGAATTCGACGATTCCGGTGGCGACGCGCTGATGGACACGCCAAACGGCATTTTTGCCCGCCTCGCCGCAGAAGCCGCCGCCCAGGGGCTGGAGCCACCAACGCTGCTGGCGCTACTGAAGCATCCGCTGTTTCGGCTCGGCGGCGCGTCCGGCGCGTTCAAGCATGCCATCGAGACTCTCGAACTGGCGTTGCTGCGTGGCACCCGGCCGCAGGCGGGAACGGCCGGCTTGGCGCGCGATTTCGATCGCTTCCGCGTCGAACTCGCAAAGCTCTGGCGCAATGAACCCTCCTCGCTCCACGCCTCGGAGCCACGCGCGAAATTGCGGGATCACGAGCTCGACGAGGCCCAGGCGCTGATCGCAGCGTTGCAGAAGGCGCTGTCGCCGCTGGAAATTATCGGCTCGTCAAAGCCGTACGATTTCGCCGAACTGGCGCTGCGCCATCGCGAAATGCTGATCGCGCTGTCCTCGAATCAAGACGGCGTTGCGGTCGTCTTCGAGGAGGCGCAAGGCTCGGCACTATCCGCAGCGTTCGACGACCTGCTTGCCGAGCAAAGGCCCAGCGGCCTGATGGTCCAGCTCGGCGATTACCCCGATGTGTTCCAGACCGCCTATGCCGATCGTATGGTGCGGCGGCCGGAATCCGCCAACGCGCAGCTCCAGATCTACGGCCAGCTCGAAGCGCGGCTGACCGAATCCGACCGCGTCATTCTCGGCGGGCTGGTTGAAGGCGTGTGGCCGCCGGCGCCGCGCGTCGATCCGTGGCTGAGCCGGCCGATGCGCCATGAGCTCGGCGTCGATCTGCCGGAGCGGCGCATCGGCCTCTCCGCGCACGACTTCGCGCAATTGCTGGGCACGCCGGATGTGATTCTCACCCATTCGGCAAAAGTCGGCGGCGCGCCGGCGGTCGCCTCGCGCTTCCTGCACCGCTTGGAGGCGGTGGCCGGCGAAGCGCGCTGGGAGGAGGCCAAACGTGCCGGAGAAAATTACGTCCGCTTCGCCGCCGAACTGGATCAGCCCGACGAGGTCAAGCCGATCGAGCAGCCCGCGCCGAGGCCGCCCGTCGCGACGCGGCCGCTTAAACTGTCGGTCACCGCGATCGAGGACTGGCTGCGCGATCCCTATACGATCTACGCGAAATATATCCTGCGGCTCGATCCGCTCGATCCCGTCGACATGCCGCTGTCGGCCGCCGACCGCGGCTCGGCGATCCATGACGCGCTCGGCGAGTTCACGCAGAAATTCGCCGACGCGCTTCCGCCAGAGCCCACGCTGGCGCTGCGCGGCATCGGCGAGAAATATTTCGCTCCGCTGATGGAGCGGCCGGAGGCACGCGCCCTGTGGTGGCCGCGGTTTCAGCGCATCGCCGCCTGGTTTGCGGATTGGGAAAAGACGCGGCGCGACCATATCGAAAAAATTGCTGCCGAGATCAGGGGCGAAATCAAGATTCCGCTCGGCAACGAGCGCATCTTCACGCTGTCCGCGCGCGCCGACCGGATCGAGCAACGCCATGACGGCAGCTTTGCGATTCTCGATTACAAGACCGGACAGCCGCCGACCGGCAAGCAGGTGCGGATGGGCCTGTCGCCGCAACTGACGCTGGAGGCTGCGATCCTGCGCGAGGGCGGGTTTGATAACATTCACGCCGGTTCATCCGTCGGCGAGCTCATCTATGTCAGGCTCAGCGGCAACAATCCGCCCGGCGAACAGCGCTCGTTGGAACTGAAAATCAGGAACAATGATACGCCGCAGCCGCCGGACGAGGCCGCCGACTACGCCCGCGAACAGCTCGAAGCGCTGATCCGCAAATTTGAGAACGAGGAGACGGCCTACACCTCCCTGAACCTATCGATGTGGTCGAACCGCTACGGCGCCTATGACGATCTCGCCCGGATCAAGGAATGGTCGGCAGCCGGTGGCCTGGGAATCGAGGAATGGTGAAGGCGCGACGCATCATCCCCGACGCCGTCCGCGCCACGCAGGCGCGCGCGTCCGATCCGGCCGCGTCCGCCTTCGTTTCGGCGAATGCCGGCTCGGGCAAGACGCATGTGCTGGTGCAGCGGGTGATCCGGCTCTTGCTCGACGGCGTGGCGCCGGAGAAGATTCTCTGCATCACCTTCACCAAGGCCGCCGCCGCCAACATGGCGGAACGGGTGTTCACCACGCTGGGCCATTGGGTGACGCTCGACGACGACGCTCTGGATGCGGCGATCCGCGAGGCCGGCATTCCGTATCCCAACGCACGCCTGCGCAAGTCGGCGCGCAAACTGTTCGCCTGCGCGCTGGAGACGCCGGGCGGGCTGAAGGTGCAGACCATCCACGCACTATGCACACGGCTGCTGCAGCAGTTCCCGTTCGAAGCCAATGTGCCGGCGCGGTTCGCCGTGCTCGACGAGCGCGACCAGAACGAGATGATGGAGCGGGCCAATCTCGCGGTTTTCCTCGAGGCGTCGCGCAACCCTGACAGCGCAACCGGGCGCGCGCTGATGACGGCGATGGCCAGCGCCGCCGACGTCACCTTCAAGGACGTGGTGCGCGAGGCCTGTCTCAGCCGCGATCATTTCATGGCCTGGACGGACGCCGCTGGAAGCGCGCAGGCGGCCGCAGCGCAGATTTCGGCGGCCCTCGGCGTTGATCCCAATGATCGCATTGAAGATGTCGAGCGCGACATCATCGACGGGCCGAATCTGCCGCGCTCGCGATGGCTGGAGATTGCCCTGGTCCTGGAAACCGGCAGCAAAGCCGATCAGGATCAGGCGGCGCGACTGCGCGATGCGTTGGTGTTCAGCGACGCTGCGCAGGTCGACCAGTATCTCACCCTGTTCCTCACCGACACCGAGCGTACGCCGCGCAAATCGGTGGTAACGAAGAAATTTTGTGACGGCAATCCGGCCATTGGCCGGCTGATGGAATCGGAAGCCCGCCGCATCCTTCCACTGATCGAACGCCGGCGCGCATTGGTGGCGCGCGACCGCACCGAGGCGCTGCTGTATATCGCAACCGCTGCGGCAGTGAACTACCGCCGCGAGAAGCAGCAGCGCGGCCTGCTCGACTATGACGATCTGATCGACAAGACGCTGGAAATGCTCAACCGCGTCTCCTCCGGCTGGGTGCATTATAAGCTCGACCGCGGCGTCGACCATGTGCTGATTGACGAGGCGCAGGATACCAGCCCCCGGCAATGGGACATCGTCGCGCACATCATCTCCGAATTCACTTCAGGCGCCGGTGCGCGCGACGGCCTGGTGCGTACGGTATTCGCGGTCGGCGACGAGAAGCAGTCGATCTTTTCGTTTCAGGGCGCGGCACCGCGCGAATTCGACCTGCGCCGACGCGCATTGCAGCGGAAGTTCGAGGGCGCCGGACTAAAATTCGATCCGGTGTCCTTCACCTATTCGTTCCGCTCGGGTCCGGCGATCCTGCACGCGGTCGATCAAGTGTTTCGCGAGCAGGATATTTTTCGCAGCATTCATGCGGTCGATATCGGAAATCCGATCCATCACGCGCTGGCCGATGCTGGGCCTAGCCAGATCGACCTCTGGGAGCTGGCGGAAGCCGATGACCGGCAAGATATCGAAGGCTGGCGCGCGCCGTTCGACGGCGTCTCCGCGACCAGCCCCGAAGTGAAGCTGGCTCGGCGCATCCAGGCCGAGATCAAGGCGCTGGTCGGCAGTGGTGCGATGACCGGCAGCAAGAACGACCGCCGGCCGCTGCGCTATGGCGACATGCTGGTCTTGGTGCGCCGGCGCGGCAACGCCTTTGACGCCGTGATCCAGGCGCTGAAGCATGCCGGCATCCCAGTCGCCGGCGCCGACCGCCTCAAGCTGACCGAGCACATCGCGATCATCGACCTGATGAACCTCGCCGACGCGCTGCTGCTGCCGCAGGACGATCTGGCGCTGGCGGTGGCGCTCAAGAGCCCGCTGTTCGGGCTCGATGACGACGATCTGTTCAAGATCGCCTGGCAGCGCAAGGGATCGTTGCGCGCCGCACTGACCGCGCGCGCCTCAACCGACGGGCGGTTGCGCGATGCGCTGTGGCGGCTCGAGCGGTGCGAGCGCCGCTTTATTAGCGAAACGCCCTTTGCGTTCTATGCCTGGCTACTCGGCGGCGACGGCGGCCGCGCGCGTATCCTGCATCGGCTCGGGCACGAGGCGAACGATGCGCTCGACGAGTTTCTGGAGCTGGCGCTGAGCTACGAACGCAAGGCGCCGGCCTCGCTGCAGGGCTTTATGGCGTGGCTGCGCACGGCCGACCTCGAAGTGAAGCGCGACATGGAGATATCGCGCGACGAAGTCCGCGTCATGACGGTGCATGGCGCCAAGGGCCTGGAGGCTTCCGTCGTGTTCCTGGTGGACACCACGACCTCGCCTTCGGATACGCAGCGGCTGAAGCTCATCAACCTGCCGCTGGGCAATGCCGATCCGCATGCGCCGGGTGTGGTGGTGTGGGCCGGCCGCAAGGCGGAGGACCCTCCGGCTGTCGCGACCGCCCGCGCCGCGATGATCGACGATACCGAGGATGAATACCGCCGCCTGCTCTATGTCGCGATGACGCGCGCCGCCGACCGCCTGATCGTGGGCGGCTGCATGCCCGGCAACATGAAGAGCGTCCGGCCGCTATCCTGGTACGACCTGATCATCAAGGGGCTCGCCGGCTCCGCCTTGCAGCTTCAGGAGATCGAGACCGCCATAGGTCGGGTAAAGCGCTATACGCGGCCTGAGGAGGCAGCGCCCTCGGCCGCTCCGCCTGCTGCGTCATTCCCGGCGGCGCCGATCGTGCTGCCCACCTGGCTGCTGACGCCAGCACAGCCCGAGATTTCCCCGGAGAGTCTGTTGCGGCCCTCGGACCCGGCAGACAGCGAGCACCCGGTACGGACGGCCGAATCCCTCGTGCGGCGTGCCCGCGCCCTGCAGCGCGGCACGCTGGTGCACCGGCTTCTGCAGTCGCTGCCCGATGTCGCCGCCGAGCGCCGCCGCGAGGCCGCGCTGGCCTATCTGGCCCGCAACGCCGACGGCTGGAGCGAGGAGGACCGGAAAGTGCTGGCCGAAAGCACGCTCGCCTTGATCGCCGATGCGCGGTTCGCGCACGCTTTCGCCCCCGGCAGCCGCGCCGAAGTCCCGATCGTCGGACGGCTGGAGCGGCCGGGCGGCCGGCCGGCGCTGGTATCCGGGCAGATCGACCGCCTCGTGGTGACCGAGCGCGAAGTCCTGATCGTCGATTTCAAGACCAACCACGCCCCGCCGGGCCGGCCCGAGGAGGCGCCGAGAGGCTATGTCCGCCAGCTTGCGCTGTACCGGGCGGTGCTCGGCAAGCTTTATCCCCAGCTCCTCGTCCGGGCCGCGCTGCTTTGGACCGAATCCGCTGAATTAATGGAGATTTCCGCCCCCGCGCTGGAGGCCGAGCTGGCATCCATCATCTCGGCGTGACCGCGCTTGACCCGGCAGGATCGCGTTCATAGGTTTGCCACTATCATCGTTGGGCGCGATTCTTGACCGCGCCCCATAATTTCTAACCGAACGAGGTAATTCCGATGGCCGTTGGCAAGGTTTCTGACGCCGATTTCGAAGCCGAAGTGCTCAAGGCGACCGGGCCGGTGGTCGTCGATTTCTGGGCCGAATGGTGCGGGCCCTGCCGCATGATCGCGCCTGCGCTCGACGAGATTTCCGGCGCCATGGGCGACAAGGTCAAGATCGTGAAGCTGAACGTCGACGAGAGCCCGAAGACGGCCTCAAAATACGGCGTGATGTCGATCCCGACCCTGATGATCTTCAAGGGCGGCGAGATGGCCTCCCGTCAGGTCGGCGCCGCGCCGAAGGCGAAGCTGCAGCAGTGGATCACCGCTGCGGTCTGATCGCTTGAGGCAATAAATTTTCAACAACGGCCGGCGAATAGCCGGCCGTTTGCGTTGAGACGGTATGTCTCGCGTTGAAGAGCACCTCGGCTTGCCATCTGGAAAGGCGCGGCGTCGCCCTGCCCCGCTTGCGGCCATGGAGGCGCGCTCGGTCGACGTCATCCCGCGCGGTGCGGAATGGCAGTACGAGCCCAAATGGGACGGCTTCCGCTGCCTGCTGTCCCGCCACGGCGAGACCGTCGATCTCCGCTCCAAGTCCGGCGAGGATCTCGCCCGCTATTTTCCCGAACTGGTCCGCGCCGCGCTGGCTTTGAAAGCAAGCGAATTCGTGCTCGACGGCGAAATCGTCGTGCCGCATGGCAAAGCGTTTTCGTTCGACGATCTGCTGCAGCGGATTCATCCCGCCGCAAGCCGGGTCAAGAAGCTGTCGCAGGAGACGCCGGCGCTGTTTCTCGCGTTCGACCTGCTGAAGACCGCCGCGGACAAGAAGCTCGCCGCATCGCCCCTGCGCGAGCGCCGCCCCGCGCTTGAAGCCTTTGCGAAAGCGCAGTTCAAATCCAATCCGACGTTTCGCTTGTCTCCGGTCACCACGAGCTACACCACCGCCCAGAAATGGCTGAAGCAGGCCGGCGGCGGTTCGGATGGCGTGATCGCCAAGCGCGTCGACCTGCCCTATCAGGCCGGCAACCGCGACGGCATGCAGAAGATCAAAAAATTCCGCAGCGCCGATTGCGTCGTCGGCGGCTTCCGTTATGCGACGAACAAAATTGCAAACCGGAACGTCGTCGGCTCGCTGCTGCTCGGCCTCTATGACGATAAAGGTCTCCTGCATCATGTCGGCTTCACCTCCGCGATCAAGCAGGCGGATAAGCCGGCGCTGACTTATCGGCTCGAGCCGCTGATCGCGCCGCCCGGCTTCACCGGCAACGCGCCGGGCGGGCCAAGCCGGTGGTCGACCGAGCGATCGGCAAAGTGGTGTCCGCTGAAGCCAAAGCTCGTGATCGAGGTTTGCTACGATCATTTCAGCGGCGAGCGCTTCCGCCACGGCACCTCCATCCTGCGCTGGCGGCCCGACAAGGCGCCGCGGCAGTGCACCTTCGATCAACTCAAGCAGAAAGCCGCCGACCCGATGAAGCTGCTGAAGTAGGGGTGGCCGTAGCCCGGGTGAAGCGAAAGCGTAACCCGGGAGCGCTCGTACAATTATTCAAACTTATCCCGGATTGCGCTGCGCTCCATCCGGGCTACACCTAAATTACCGAAATTATTGCGGCGCAAACGAGCATCTAATCCGCAAATTGCCAGGAACTGGCCCGGCAACAGGCAGTTGACCGCGAAACTGCCACTTGAGGAGGGACGCATGACAAACCCCAGATCGACCGCGCAAATTGCCGGACACCCGATCCATCCCATGCTCATTCCATTTCCGGTCGCCTGCTTCGTCCTCGCATTCGCCTCAGACGTGGCGTTCTGGAGAACCTCGAACGATTTCTGGGCCAGCGCGTCGCTCTGGCTGCTGGGAATAGGCCTGATCATGGCCGCACTCGCGGCGGTCGCGGGCGTGATCGACCTGATGGGAGACGATCGCATCCGCAATCTCAATGACGCTTGGCTGCATGCCGGCGGCAATGTCGTTGCGGTCTTGATCGAGCTCTACAACTGGTACTCGCGCTATACCGACGGAACGTCGGCCATTGTCCCGACCGGACTGGTCCTGTCGCTCATCGTCGTGCTGATCCTGCTCTTCACTGGCTGGAAGGGCTGGGAGATGGTTTATCGCGACCACGTTGGCGTATCCGACGTCGCCGATCAGGCGCGCTGAGTAACACGATCGTAGCCCGGGTGGAGCGAAGCGTAACCCGGGTCTGTGTTTGCGGCGCGAACCCGGATTTCGCTTCGCTCCATCCGGGCTACAGGCGCGCCCTCTTGGTCTCCGCGATGCGACACACCATCGTCGCATGACACTGACCGCGCTGTCGCGCACCTCAAAGCCCGCGTCCATCAGCTCGCGGACAATATCCGTCAACGGCTTCAGCGTGCGGTACGGACAGCCGTTCTGCAATAGCTGCTCGTTGATCGGGTCAAGCGCGCCTTGGCCTCGTCGGATTTCGGCAAGCCGCACATGGTGCTGACGACGAAGACGCCATCGGGTCGAAGGATTCGATAGACTTCCTGAAGGCACTGGGTTCGATCGCCGCCGATCAGACAATGCAGGCAACTGCCGTCCATCACAATGTCGAACGACGCGTCGGGAATGAACGGCATCTCGCAAACATTTCCTTCCCGGAAAGCGCCGGAAAGTCCGCGTTCGGCGAATTGCTCTTTTGCCCAGACGATCGCGGCTTCCGAAATATCGACGCCGTGCACCTCGTAGCCCTTTCCGGCCATCAGCAGTGACCACGACATGCCGTTGCCGCAGCCGAGCTCAAGAATTCTCGCCGGCGGCGAGGGCAGGAATTCCCGCTCGAGCCGATCGAGCGTATCGGTCATGCGCGCAAGATTCCGCTCCTGCGAACTTCCTGACCAGCCCCGATGACCGGTTATCTTCAGGCGGCGGTATTCCGCGTCGTAGTCATACATCCGCTGCACCGATGCCGGTTTCGGAGCTACCGATCCATCCTGTCGCCAGCGCGCTCGCCAGTTCTGCCTGACCGTTCTGTCGCGCGAGCGCGGCCATCGCGCCGTGATCATACGGCACATGCCGAAACGTGACGCGCCAGGCGCCATCAGCAAGTTCGAGGATCGCGTAACGCGCATCCGGCGTGCCGGCTTCGACGACATGCGGAAAGGGATGCACGTCGCGATAGCCGGGCGAGCCGACGCTGCCGGGATTGACGATCAGGCGGCCATCGCGAAGCCTTACCGCGCGGGCGAGATGGGTGTGGGCGCAGAGGATCAGGGATTGCGCGATGCCTCGCGCGTGCTCCTCGATCGCATCGAGCGATGACATTCGCACGGTGCCGTCGGGCAACACCGTCTCCAGCCAATAGAGTTCGTCGTATTCAGGCGTGGCGTGACACAGAAAGACCTGATCGCGAAACACCGCCGTCTTCGGCACCGCGCGCAGCCAATCGAGATGATGCTTTTCGAGCTGCGCGTGCGCCGGCCGATCCCACGATCCCATCTGCTCCGGCGGCCGGTCGATCAGATAGCGATCGTGATTGCCGAGGATGTGAACGGCGTTGAGCGCCATCAGCGCATCCATCGTGCGTCGCGCGTCGAGCGGGCCGCTCGCCATGTCGCCGAGGTTGACGATTTCGCCAATGCCACGCGCGCGGATGTCGGCCAGCACGGCTTCCAGCGCGAGATAATTTCCGTGCACGTCGGCAATGGCGGCAAAACGCATGGAGGTTCCAGCTTTGATGATTGTGGTACGGCCCTGCAAGAACGATGCTGCGCCATCTACCTCATTTGGGTGAAGCCAGCCTGCAACATTATCCTTACTTCCTATTGCGGAACGAAGGTTCCGACTCGCAGCTTTGAGGCGTCTTGGCTAGAGTTTACAAATACCGGGGCTGGCGAATTCATAAGCAATCGATATTTTTTCCCGGGCGGCCGCTGGAAGCGATTCCAGCGGTCATTTAATTTTAGGGAATACTATGCCGGCGGCGTGCCGTTGATATCAAGCACATGGCCGGCGAGATAGAGCGAGCCGGTGACCAGAATCCGCGGCGGCACTTCGTAGGCGAGGCGCGAGAGCGCGTGGAGCGCGGCTTCGACGCTTGCAGCATTTTCCACGCGCATGCCGAGCGCGCGCGCCGCATCTGCCAGCCGATCCGGCGGCATCGTATTGTTGCGCCCGGGAATCGGCACCGCCACGATGTGCCGCGTCAGTCCTGCGAAATTGGCGAGAAACGCGTCCGCGTCCTTGTTCGCCATCATGCCCGCGATCACCACCAAGGGCCGCGACACTCGCTCTTCGAGATCGCCAAGCGCGGCCGCCGCAACACGCCCGCCTTCCGCATTGTGTCCGCCATCGAGCCAGATCTCGCACCCCTTCGGCCCCTGATCGACCAAAACCCCCGCAACCAGCCGCTGCATCCGAGCCGGCCATTCGGCGCCAATGATGCCGGCCTCGAACGCCGGCATTCCGATCCTGAACGCCTCGATCGCGCGCAGCGTCGCGATGGCAAGGCCGGAATTATCAAATTGATGCCGGCCGAACAGCTTTGGCGCTGCAAGATCCATCAGGCCGCGCTCGTCCTGATAGACCAGCCGGCCGCGCTCGACGCCGACATGCCACTGTTGTCCGGCCGCATGCAACGCCGCGCGCATGCGGTTGGCCTGCGCCTCGATAACCGACATCGCCTCCGGTGCCTGCTCCGCGCAGATCACCGGCGCACCGCGCTTGATGATGGCGGCCTTCTCGCCTGCGATCGCGGTGAGCGAGCTGCCGAGAAACTCAGTGTGGTCCATGCTGACCGGCGTGAGCACGGTCGCGATCGGCCGATCGATGACGTTGGTGGCATCTAATCGCCCGCCGAGGCCGGTTTCCAGCAGCACCACATCGGCGTCATGCTCCGCGAACAGGCAAAACGCCGCCGCGGTCTCCATCTCGAAAATCGTGATCGGATCGCCCGCGTTGACCTGCTCGCAATGCTCCAGCACCCGCCGCAACTCGGCATCATCAGCCAGCCGTCCGCCGCCCTTCTCGCCCAGGCGGAAGCATTCATTGATCCTGACCAGATAGGGCGAGGTGTAGACGTGCACGCGCAGGCCTGCGGCCTCCAGGATCGCGCGCAGGTAAGCGATGGTGGAGCCCTTGCCATTGGTGCCGGCGACGTGGATCACCGGCGGCAACAGCCGCTCCGGATGATCGAGCCGCGCCAGCAGGCGGTGCATTCGATCGAGGCTAAGATCGATGCGCTTCGGATGCAAGGCAGCCAGCCGCGCGATCAACTCACCGAGCGGCTGGGATCTGGCGGCAGGCAGGCTCACGCGTGCGGCGCGGCCGGCACCACTTCCGGGGCCGAGACGATCTGGGCCGGGTCTGTGACCTGCGGCAAAGGCTTTGAGGCGACGTCGAGCGGCGGCGATTTGGTTAAGAGCCGGCACAGCCGCGCCAGCGTCGAACGCATCTCGTGGCGATGCACCACCATGTCGATCATGCCGTGGTCGAGCAGATATTCGGCGCGCTGGAATCCTTCCGGCAATTTCTCGCGGATAGTCTGCTCGATCACACGCGCGCCGGCAAAGCCGATCAGCGCGCCGGGCTCGGCGATCTGCACGTCGCCCAGCATGGCGTAGGACGCGGTGACGCCGCCGGTGGTCGGATTGGTCAGCACCACGATGTAGGGCAGCTTCGCCTCCCGCAGCATCTGCACACCGACGGTGGTGCGCGGCATCTGCATCAGCGACAGGATGCCCTCCTGCATCCGCGCGCCGCCGGAGGCCGCGAACACGATGAAGGGCGACTTCTTTTCAACCGCAAGCTCGAGCCCGCGCACGATCGCCTCACCCGCGGCCATGCCGAGCGAGCCGCCCATGAAATCGAAATCCTGCACTGCGATGACAACGCCGGCGCCCTCCAGCTTGCCGTAGCCGACCTTGATGGCGTCATTCAGCCCGGTCTTGGCACGCGCGTCCTTGATGCGGTCGGCGTATTTGCGCTCGTCGCGGAATTTCAGCGGATCGGCCGTCACTTCGGGTAGCGCGATGTCGTACCAGGTCTCGTTGTCGAAGATCGATTTCAGCCGCGCCACCGCGCCCATGCGCATGTGGTAGTTCGAGCCGGGAATGACGAACTGGTTGGCCTCGACGTCCTTGTAAAACACGAGCTGCCCGGAATCCGGGCACTTGATCCACAAATTCTCCGGCGTCTCGCGGCGCAGGATGTTGCGGATTTTCGGCCGGACGACATTGGTGAGCCAATTCATGGTTTGCTCCGAAATGCGGTTGAACGCATCAGATGAGATATATGGCCGCCCGCCCCGGGAGCGGCAAGCCGCCACCTCTTAATAGGCATGATCTTTTCGGAAAACCGCTCTCCACTTTTCCGGATCATGCCACGCCTATTTCCACGCAAATTGTGGCTTATTCCGCGGCCTGCTTCGCGCCCCGGACGCCCTGCGCCAGCGACGCCACGACATCGGCCACCGCGGCCACCGTCTTGGTGGTCGCCTGCCCCTGGGCGTCGAGGCTGTCGCGCAGCACATCGACTAAGACGGTGCCGACCACGGCGCCATTGGCCTTCTCGGCAATTGCGCGCGCCGCCTGCGGGGTGCGGATGCCGAAGCCGACGCACACCGGAAGCTTGGTGTGGCGCTTGATACGGGCCACCGCATCGCCGACGACTTTCGAATCGGCCGCCGCAGCACCGGTGATGCCGGTGATCGAGACGTAGTAGACGAAGCCGGAGGTGTTCGCGAGCACCGCGGGCAGGCGTTTGTCGTCGGTCGTAGGTGTCGCCAGGCGGATGAAGTTGAGCCCGGCCTTCAGGGCGGGAATGCAGAGCTCCTCGTCCTCCTCCGGCGGCAGGTCGACGATGATCAGGCCATCGACGCCGGCGGTCCTGGCGTCGGCGAGGAACTTGTCGACCCCGTAAATATAGATCGGATTGTAATAGCCCATCAGCACCAGCGGCGTGGTGTCGTCCTCCTTGCGGAAGCCGCGCACCATCTCGAGCGTCTTCCTCAGCGTCATGCCGCCCTTGAGCGCGCGCAGACCCGCGGCCTGGATCGACGGCCCGTCCGCCATCGGATCGGTAAAGGGCATGCCGATCTCGATAATATCGGCGCCCGCCGTGGGCAGCGCCCTGATGATGTTGAGCGAAGTTAAGGGATCGGGATCGCCGGCCATCAGGAAGGTCACCAGCGCCGAGCGGCCTTCTTTTGCGAGTTCGGCAAAGCGTGCGTCGATGCGGGTGGTCACTGCTTCCTGCCTTTCAAGATCTCCGTGATCTGCGGAATGTCCTTGTCGCCACGGCCGGAAAGATTGACCACCATCAGATGCTCCTTCGGCCGCTTCGGCGCGAGCTCCGTGACCTTGGCGATCGCGTGCGCAGATTCCAGCGCGGGTGGAATGCCTTCCAGTCGCGACAGCAGCATGAAGGCGGCGAGCGCTTCGTCGTCGGTCGCGGAAAGGTAAGTGACGCGGCCGGTCTCATGCAGCCAGGAATGCTCCGGGCCGATACCGGGATAGTCGAGACCCGCCGAGATCGAATGCGCATCCTGGATCTGGCCGTCATCGTCCATCAAGAGATAGGTGCGGTTGCCATGGAGAACGCCGGGCCGGCCGCCGGCGATCGAGGCGGCATGCAGTTGCGTCAGTCCATGGCCGGCCGCTTCGACACCGAAAATTTCGACCGAGCGGTCGTCGAGGAAGGGATGAAACAGGCCCATCGCGTTGGAGCCGCCGCCGATGCAGGCGATCAGTGAGTCCGGCAGCCGGCCTTCGGCCTCCTGCATCTGCTTGCGCGTTTCCTCGCCGATCACCGACTGGAAGTCGCGCACCATCATCGGATAGGGATGCGGCCCCGCCACCGTGCCGATGCAGTAGAAGGTGTTGTGCACGTTGGTGACCCAGTCGCGCAGCGCCTCGTTCATCGCGTCCTTCAGCGTGCGCGTGCCCGACTGCACCGGCACGACCTTGGCACCCAACATCTCCATGCGGAACACGTTCGGCGCCTGGCGGGCGACGTCCACCGCGCCCATATAGACCACGCATTCGAGACCAAAACGCGCGCACAGCGTCGCGGTGGCGACGCCGTGCTGGCCGGCACCGGTCTCCGCGATGATACGCTTCTTGCCCATGCGCCGCGCGACCATGATCTGGCCGAGCACGTTGTTCACCTTGTGCGAGCCGGTATGGTTCAGCTCCTCGCGCTTCAGATAAATCTTGGCGCCGCCGAGATGCTCGGTGAGCCGCTCGGCGAAATAGAGCGGTGATGGCCGGCCGACATAATCCTTGAGATAGCCGGTCATCTCGGCCTGGAACAACGGATCGGCCTTGGCCGCCGCATAGGCTTTTTCCAGGTCGAGGATCAGCGGCATCAGCGTTTCCGCGACGAAGCGGCCGCCGAAATTGCCAAAATGCCCGCGCTCGTCGGGACCGGTACGGTAAGAGTTCGGAAGGCTTGAATTCATCGGACCATCAATTCTTCGGTGGCGCGCGCGGCGCGAATGAAATTGCGGATCAGCTCGGGATCTTTGATGCCGGGCGAACTCTCGAGGCCGGAAGACACATCGACGCCGCCGGCACGGCTGACACGGATCGCCTCAGCAACATTGCCGGCGCTGAGCCCGCCCGAGACCATGAAGGGCAGCTTGAGATCGAGCTTTTCCAGAACGTGCCAGTCGAACACGGCTCCTAATCCGCCGGGACGAGTGGCGCCCTTGGGCGCACGGGCGTCGAACAGCATGCGGTCAGCTACGCTCGCATAGCCCGGCAGCGCGACGAGATCGGCTGAGGTCTCGACCGCGATCACCTTCATGACTGGTAGCGCGAACTTCGCCTTGATGTCGCGCACGCGCGCGATGGTTTCCTTGCCGTGCAACTGCAGCAGGTCCGGCCGCAGTGTCTCGACGATATTTTCAAGCGTCGCGTCGTCGGCATCGACAGTCAATGCCACCTTGGCGGCGCGGCCCTTGACCTCCCGGCCGAGCTCGCGCGCGGTCTCGAGGCTGAGATGACGCGGCGACGGCGGAAAGAATACGAACCCCACCATGTCGGCACCCGCCTCGAGCGCTACATCGAGCGTCTCGCGCGTGGACAGGCCGCAAATTTTGACGAGCAGGGACATGGTCTCTCAGGAGGCGGGTCTACGGCCGCCATGGCCGATTGGAACAAGTTGACGGGGCGGGTTCTACAACGTCGCGCCCTGCTTGTCTCGCCCGGCGGCCCCGTAGAAGCCGTACTGGGACGGCGCCGGAAGCCGCTGCTGATCGGCCCGGGAAACCGCCGCCGCGGCCCGTAAATCGGAAGCTTCCGCCCTGGCCCGGCGAGCATCGGCCTCGTGGTGGCGCGCCGCCCGGCGCCAGTGGCGCTGGCGGAACCAGGTCGCCATGCCGCCTGCCGCCACCCCCAGAATCGCCACCGTGATGATCACGGCGAACAGCGGCATGCTGACCGCAATCGCCGGATCGGTCGAATTGAAGGGATCGAACGACACCGTCACGAAATGACGGTTGGCGACTGCAAAGACGATGAAGATCAGCCCTAAGGGAATGACGACCAGCGCCGTGAAGAACTTTCGCATGACCATCTCTCGTCGTGATGGAGAAAGGCGGGCACGAGCCCCGCAACACGGCTACATCTAATCAAAAGCCCGAAAAAATGCTTATGCGCCGGCCTCGGGGGAGCCGTTGTCGCGGTTCAGCCGCTCACGCATTTCCTTGCCCGTCTTGAAGAACGGGACGCTCTTCTGGTCGACCGGCACATGGGCGCCAGTGCGCGGATTGCGCCCCGCCCGCGCCGGGCGATGCTTGACCGAGAAGGCGCCAAAGCCGCGCAGCTCGACACGGTCGCCGCGCGCTAGCGCTGCGACAATTTCATCGAGGATCGCGTTCACAATGTTCTCCACATCCCGCTGATAGAGGTGCGGGTTGTGCTCGGCGATGCGCTGAACAAGTTCGGATTTGATCATCGAAGTTGGGATCCGGGATCGTGCGGATATCCATTTCCGTGAAAATGCCTTGCACTGTCAAGACGCTAAATCACTTTTGGGCAGCGAGAAATGGCGCGACAAACCGCCCGGAAGCGGTTTGTGACAATACCCGCAATGCGGGAGAACGCAGCGAAGGGCAGCCGCAGCGGCTCAATTGGAGGCTGCGGGGCGCCACAATGCCAGCATGCCGTCGAGCGAGAGCTGATCGATCGCCTGTGCGACCCCGGCCTGCTCGATCTGACGCGCGATGGAACTCAACCCGAGCGCATCGAACGCGATGGAAGCCGCCGTGCGCAGAAATGTCAGGTCACCAAACTGCGGATTCAGCTTGTAATCGCGCACCGGCAGGTCGCTCTTGATCTTCTTCTCGGCGACCAGCCACGCGACGGCTGCTTTTTCATCGCCGAGCTGATCGACCAGTTTCAGTTCGACCGCCTGACGGCCGGTGAAGACGCGACCATCCGCAACTTTTTCGAGTAGCGCGTCATCCATGCCGCGCCGCTCCTTCACCAAGCCGCGGAACCAGGCATAGGAATCCTTCACCAGCGCATCCAGCGCAGCGCGCGCTTCCGGGCTGGTCGGCTCGAAGCCATTGGGCGCAGCCTTCAACGGCGAGGATTTCACCTCCTCGACCTTGACGCCCACGGTCTTCATCAGCTCGGTGAAATTCGGAAATTGAAACAGCACGCCGATGGAACCGACCAGCGAGCTCTGCCGGGCGACGATGTGATCGGCGGCCATCGCCGCGATGTAACCGCCTGAAGCAGCCAGCCCCTCGACCACCACCACCAGCGGCTTTTTGGCCTTAAGCCGAACCAGCGCCTCATGCAGTTGCTCGGAGCCGGCCGTGGTGCCGCCCGGCGAGTTGATGTGCACGATAACCGCAGCATGGCTCGATTTCTCCAGCCGCTCCAGCGCCTCGACGCGCTGTTGGTCGCTGCGGATCAGCCCTTCGATATTGACGCGCGCGATCGATCCCGATGGCGTCAGGGCGGCCGGCCCGCGCGTTGTCGCGATTGCGCCAAAGGTGACGATCGCCGCGATCGTGACAAGGCCAGCCATGATACGCCAGAACGTCAGCTTCCGGCGGATCCTGCGGCGATCGACGATCACGTCCGAATCGAGCGACATCGAAACTCTCCTGAAACAATCAGCGCGTTTTGCACTCGCAGCGTGAGCTAAGCTTTACCTGATTACATCAATTGCGATGCAATATGAAGAAAGCAAGGACCCCGTTTCCTGTTTCCCTTCTCCCCTTGTGGGAGAAGGTGGCGCGGACGAAGTCCGCGACGGATGAGGGGTCTGCCTCCGCGGAGAGGACCCCTCATCCGCCTTGCCTTCGGCAAAGCACCTTCTCCACAAGGGGAGAAGGAAGAACGAAAAGGCCCCGGTCGAAACCGGGGCCTGATGTCGCAGACAACGAGCGAACGCTTACTTCTCGCGGTTCTTAAGCGCGGTGCCGAGAATATCGCCCAGCGTCGCTCCCGAATCGGAGGAGCCGTACTGCGCGATGGCTTCCTTCTCCTCGGCGACTTCCAGCGCCTTGATCGAGACCTGCACCTTGCGGGCCTTCTTGTCGAACTGGATCACGCGGGCATCGACCTTCTCGCCAACGGCAAAGCGTTCGGCGCGCTGATCGTTGCGGTCGCGGGCCAGTTCGGAGCGCTTGATGAAGGTGGTGAAGTCGGTGCCCGAGATCTTCACCTCGATGCCGGCTTCCTTCACTTCGAGCACTTCGCAGGTCACGACCGCGCCCTTCTTGACGTCGCCGGGTTCTGCGAAGGGGTCGCCTTCGAGCTGCTTCACGCCCAGCGAGATGCGTTCCTTCTCGACATCGACGTCGAGCACCACGGCCTTGACCATGTCGCCCTTCTTGAAGTTGTCGATGACCTGCTCGCCCGGCAGCTTCCAGTCGAGGTCCGACAGATGGACCATGCCGTCGACGTCGCCGTCGAGGCCGAGGAACAGACCGAACTCGGTCTTGTTCTTGACCTCGCCTTCGACCACCGAACCGACCGGGAACTTCTCGACGAAGACTTCCCAGGGGTTGCGCATGGTCTGCTTGAGGCCGAGCGAGATGCGGCGCTTGACGGAATCGACTTCAAGCACCTGCACTTCGACTTCCTGCGAGGTCGAAACGATCTTGCCGGGGTGCATGTTCTTCTTGGTCCACGACATTTCCGAGACGTGGATCAGGCCTTCGATGCCCGGCTCCAGTTCGACGAACGCGCCGTAGTCGGTGATGTTGGTGACGCGGCCGGTGAAGCGCGCGTTCAGCGGGTACTTCGCCTCGATGCCCTGCCACGGATCGTCCAGCAACTGCTTCATGCCGAGCGAAATGCGGTGGGTCTCGTGGTTGATCTTGATGATCTTGACCTTCACGGTCTGGCCGATGGTCAGCACTTCCGTCGGGTGATTGACCCGGCGCCAGGCGATATCGGTGACGTGGAGCAGGCCGTCGATGCCGCCGAGATCAACGAAAGCACCGTAATCGGTGATGTTCTTGACCACGCCATCGATCACCTGACCTTCTTCGAGGTTCTGCACCAGTTCCTGGCGCTGCTCGGCGCGGGTCTCTTCGAGAACCGTGCGGCGCGACACCACGATGTTGCCGCGGCGGCGATCCATCTTGAGGATCTGGAACGGCTGCGAGTTGTTCATCAAGGGAGCGACGTCGCGGATCGGGCGAATATCGACCTGCGAGCGCGGCAGGAAGGCGACAGCGCCGTCGAGGTCGACGGTGAAGCCGCCCTTGACCTGGTTGAAGATGACGCCGTGAACCTTCTCGTTGTTGTTGAAGGCCTTCTCGAGCTTGCCCCAGCTTTCCTCGCGGCGCGCCTTGTCGCGCGACAGCACGGCTTCGCCGAGCGCATTCTCGATTCTGTCGAGGAAGACCTCGACCTCGTCGCCGACCTTGAGATCGCTTTCACGGCCGGGGCCGGCGAATTCGCGCAGCGCCACGCGGCCCTCGGTCTTCAGGCCGACGTCGATGACGGCCATATCCTTTTCAATTGCAACCACCTTGCCCTTGATGACGGAGCTTTCCTGCAGATTGCCGCCGGCAAAGGACTCGTCCAGCATCGCAGCGAAATCGTCGCGGGTCGGATTATAAGAAGCAGCAGTAGTCGAAGCCATTTTTTCTCCAATGCGGGATATTGCCGGCCGTTCGGGTTAAAGGGCGCATCGCGCGTGAAGTGTCAGGGGTCCGCAAACCCTGACGACCGCATTTGCGGAGGGCGCAAAAGCGGGCCGGCAGCATGCCTGCACGTTCGATACGTTGATTGTCTATCCGGAGCCTGAAACGAGCGTATCGACCTCAGGAGCCTGGAGCGGGCTTTCCTCCAATGACGGCGGGAGGTTCAAACCTCCGGCCGGCCCGCTCGGACAGCCCTGATCTCATCGATGGCGGCCCGGATGGGCGTGGATATAGCCCCACGGGCCATTTTCGGCAAGCCGGAAATGCCCGATTTACAGGCGGTTCGGGTCGCCGCGACGGGTCAAATCCTGGCTATTTCCGTTTGGCGCGGACGGCCTCGACGATGGCAATTGCGGCGCGAACGCCGGCCTCGATGTCGAGATTGGAATTATCCAGGACGTGGGCGTCGTCGGCCGCTTTGAGCGGGGCGGCAGCCCGATTGCGGTCCCGCTCGTCGCGCTTGAGGATATCGGCCAACACCAGCGCCTCATCGGCCTCCTCGCCCCGCGCGCGGGCTTCGAGCGTCCGTCGGCGGGCCCGCACCTGCGGATCGGCGACCACGAAAATCTTCACGTCGGCATTCGGGCAGATCACGGTTCCAATGTCGCGGCCGTCGAGTACGGCGCCCGGCGGACCGGCCGCGAACTGGCGCTGAAAATTGACCAGCGCCTCGCGCACACTGGGGATAGCCGACACCACCGAGGCGGCGTCGCCGATCCGTTGCGTCTTGAGCTCGGGATGTCCGAACTTCTCGGGATCAAGCTCCATCGCGAGGGCGACGGCCCGCGCCTCGTCCGTCAGATCGAAACCCTCGTCCAGCAACGCCTTCGCCACCGCGCGATAGATCACGCCGGTGTCAAGGTGGCGATAGCCGTAATGATGCGCGAGGCGTTTGCCGAGCGTACCCTTGCCGGATGCCGCCGGTCCGTCGATGGCGATGATCATGAAAACTCAGCTCCCAGCGATCGCATCATCGGAATGAAATCCGGAAAGCTGGTGGCGATGAAGGCGGTGTCGTCGACCTTGACCGGCTTGTCGGCGGCAAGCCCCATCACCAGCGCCGACATGGCGATCCGGTGGTCCATGTGGGTGGCGACGAGACCGCCGCCGGGCACGTGGCCGCGGCCCTCGACGATCAAATCATCGCCCGCGATCTCGACCCTGACGCCGTTGACGCGCAGCATGTCGGCGGTCGCCTCCAGCCGGTCGGACTCCTTGACGCGTAGCTCCTGCAGGCCGCGCATGATGGTGGTGCCTTCGGCGAACGAGGCTGCGACCGCGAGCACCAGATATTCGTCGATCATCGACGGCGCGCGCTCCGGCGGCACCTCGACGCCGCGCAGTTTTGAGGCGCGCACGCGCAAGCGGGCCATCGGCTCGCCAGCGTCGCCGCGGACCTCGCTTTCCTCGATGGCGGCGCCCATCTCGCGCAGCGTCGTGAGCAAGCCGGTGCGCAACGGGTTGGTCATCACGTCGGAGAAGGTCACGTCGGAGCCGTCGACAATCAGCGCCGCGACGATCGGGAATGCCGCCGAGGATGGATCGGCAGGCACCACCACGTCAGCGCCGTGCAGTTCGGGCTGGCCGGTGAGCGCGATCTTGCGGCCGTGGCTTCCTTCCGTGACTGAGACGATATCTGCGCCGAAATGTTTCAGCATCAGCTCGGTGTGATCGCGGCTGGCTTCCTGCTCGATGACGGTCGTAACGCCGGGCGCGGCAAGTCCCGCCAGCAGCACCGCCGATTTGATCTGAGCCGAGGCCACCGGTGTGCGATACACGATCGGCACGGGATCGCGGGCGCCATGCAGCGTCAGCGGGAGGCGGCCGCCTTCCTTGATCTCCCCGGCTTTGGCTCCCATCAGTTCCAGGGGATCGAGGATCCGGCGCATCGGGCGAGAGCGCAGCGAGGCATCGCCGTCGAACACGGCCGTGATCGGGCAGCCGGCCACAGCCCCCATCACCAGCCGGCACCCGGTACCGGAATTGCCGAAATCGAGCGGAGAAGCCGGCTGGGCGAAGCCTGCCACGCCCACGCCCCTGACCTGCCAGGCAAACGGCCCGGTTCGCTCGACCTGGGCGCCCAGCGCCTGCATCGATTTGGCGGTGTTGAGGACGTCCTCGCCCTCGAGCAGGCCCGAGATCCTGGTTTCGCCGACCGAAAGTGCCCCCAGGATGAGTGCGCGGTGCGAAATCGACTTGTCGCCGGGAACGCGGACTTTCCCGGCCAAGGGACCGCTGGCGCGGGATTCCAGCGGGGTCTGGGTGGTTGAATGGGTCAAGATGGTGGTCCTCTGCGGGGGCGGCAGTATCACATGGACCACACGGCGTCACGCGGCCCTCAAAAGCTTCAAAGCGCTATTGACACCGGCCCCTCAACTAGCCAAGTGAAGCACCGTTTTTCAGAATTTCCCAGGATCTACACGTGGCCAAATCCGATCTCGGAACCAAGCGTATTTGCCCGACGACGGGTAAGAAGTTCTATGACCTGAACAAGAGCCCGGTGATTTCGCCCTACACCGGCGAGGTCGTTCCGATTGCCCCGATCGCGCCGCCGCGGGCTGCCCGTGGCGATGCCGCGCGCGCTGCTGCTGCCGCTTCGGCCACTGCCGCTGCCGACATGCCGGAGGCCGCCGAGGCCGAAGAATTGGTCTCGCTCGAGGAGGCTGACGCCGAGGAGAACACCGGCAAGGTGAAGGCGGTGGTTCCCGAATCGGAAGACGATATCGAGATCGACGAGACCATCGAGGACGATGACGACGACGATTCCACCTTCATTCCGGACGAGGAAGAAGGCGATGAGGACGTCACCGACATCATCGGTGACGTCGGAGGCGACGAAGAGACTTGAGATCGGCCCAGAACTATGTTCTGGGTCTCCCCCGCGAGTCGCCCAAGGCTCGCGGGAGCATGGTCGGAAAGACCGTGCCTTGACTGTGACGGGGCCATAGCTCAGCTGGGAGAGCGCTTGCATGGCATGCAAGAGGTCGGCGGTTCGATCCCGCCTGGCTCCACCACGCTTCGCCCTTCGGGCTTCGCGTGGCGCAGCCACGTGATGGCCGAAGGGCGAAGCGTGGTGCCCGGCGTAGCCCAAAGGGCGAAGACGGGCTGGTAGACGTTGCGTGATAGCCTTTAGATCGCGATCTCGCGGATTATCATGTGGTACGTCTACATCATCCGCAGCCTCAGCTTCCCTGAACAGGAATACATCGGTGCTACTGCAGATCTGAGGCGACGATTGCCCGAGCATAATGCCGGCAGGTCCACGCATACTGCGAAGTTCAAGCCTTGGGAATTGGTCTGGTACTGCGCCTTTCCCGACAAGTACAAAGCTCTCGAGTTTGAGAAGTATCTCAAATCCCACTCCGGCCGCGCCTTCGCCAAGAAGCGCCTCTAGCCGCACGTCCCTCACTCCCCCACCACCGCATTCAATCGATCGCGTAGCGCAACGATCTCGTTCTTCATCGCCACCAATTCGCCGACCGAGCAGGCTGATGCCGCCAGGATCGCCTGCGGCACAGCTCTCGCTTTCTCCCGCAGCGCTTCGCCCTTTGGCGCCAAGGCGATCAGCACCTGCCGCTCGTCCTCGGTGCTGCGTGTCCGCTTGATCAGTTCGGCCGCCTCCAACCGCTTGAGCAGCGGCGTCAGCGTGCCGGAATCCAGGTGCAGCCGCTCGCCGACGTCTTTCACCGGTACGCCGTCGCGCTCCCACAGCACCAGCATGACCAGGTATTGCGGGTAGGTCAGGCCGAGCCGGTCGAGCAGCGGCTTGTAGACGCGGTTGAACGCGTGCGCGGTGGAATACACCGCAAAGCAGAGCTGATTGTCGAGTTTCAGCGGCAGGTCGGCCGCGTGTTTTCTGGCCATCACAACCTCGTCAATGGGTGGCGCCCTTCCCCGATTCGGAGCCGCAAGCGCTTGATTTCAATTGCATACAATTAAATTGCGACCTCTGCAATAATTTATATTGCGCACGATCTAATTGTGTGCAATACACCGTTCATCGAAACGGCAAACCCAAGGGGAGACCGACATGTCCGTGAACGTGCTCTACAAGACCAGCGCCAAGGCCACCGGCGGCCGCGATGGCCACGCCGCCACCCTCGACGGCGCACTCGACGTCAAGCTCGCCACCCCGAAAGAGCTCGGCGGCGGCGGTGGCGCCGGCAACAATCCCGAACAGTTGTTCGCGGCCGGCTATGCCGCCTGCTTCATCGGCGCGATGAAATTCGTAGCTTCCCAGGGCGGCCCGAAGGTGCCGGCGGACGCCTCGGTGACCTCCACCGTCGGGATCGGCCCGCGCTCGGCCGGCGGCTTTGGCCTCGACGTCGAACTCGCCGTCTCCCTGCCCGGCGTTCCCAAAGCGGAAGCGGAAGCCCTGGTCGCGAAGGCCCACCAGGTGTGCCCGTATTCCAACGCCACCCGCGGCAATGTCGACGTGCGCCTGACCGTCGTCTGACGACGATGCACGATTGGCCCGCCGCCGATATAGGCGGGCCATTCGTCCCGCGGAATTTTCACCTCGTGCTACGGCGGTCGCGTCATGCGCCTGTGCGCGAGACGTCATTGCCGCCGCGCCCGAAGACCGCTAGCTCAAAGCCTCCATTTCTTATCCTGAGCGAAGGTCTTCTCCATGAGTTCTCCCGGCGCAATGACCGGCCTGCGCGTGATCGATCTGACGCGCGTGCTCGGCGGCCCCTATTGCACGCAAATCCTCGCCGACCACGGCGCCGACGTGATCAAGGTCGAGCCGCCGGCCGGCGATGAAGTGCGCGACTGGGGCCCTCCGTTCCACGAAGAGGACGCGGCCTATTTCGTCGGGATCAACCGCAACAAGCGCTCGATCGGCCTCGACCTCGCGTCCGAAGACGGGCGCGCGGTGCTGATGAAGCTATTGGAGACGGCCGACGTCCTGATCGAGAATTTCAAGCCGGGCACGCTCGACAAATGGGGCATCGGCAACGACGTCTTGCGCGCGAAGTTTCCAAAGCTGGTGCACTGCCGGATTTCCGGCTTCGGCGCCGATGGCCCGCGCGGCGGCAATCCCGGCTATGACGCGATCATCCAGGCCATGACCGGCATGATCGCGGCGACCGGCTCGCCCGAAAGCGGCCCGATGCGGATCGGCGTTCCCCTGGTCGACATCACCACCGGGCTTTACGCGGCGATCGGTATCCTGATGGCGCTGTCGGAGCGGCAGCGTTCGGGTCTCGGCCAGTTTCTTGAAACCACGCTGTATGAAACCGGGCTTGCGATCATGCATCCGCACACCGCGAACTATTTCATGCATGGCAAGCCGCCGTCGCTCACCGGAAACGAGCACCCGAACCTCGTTCCTTACGCGATCTTTCCGACCAAGACCGACAACATCTTCATCGGTGTCGGCAACGACGGCACCTTCCGCAAGCTCGCCAAGGAAATCGGCAAGCCCGAACTCGGCACCGATCCGCGCTTTGCCCGCAACAAGGACCGTATCACCAACCGCGACGCGCTGCGCGTCGAGCTTGCCGCCGTGTTCAGCCAGCATGAGGCCGAACCGCTGTGCAATCGGCTGCTGGCGGCCGGCCTGCCGGCGGGTCCGGTGCAGAAGATCGACCAGGCGCTGACCAATCCGCATACGCTGCATCGTGGCGATATCATCGAAAAGGACTGGTACAAGGGCGTCGCCTCTCCGATCCGGCTGGAGCGGACCAAGCCCAGCCTGCGTCGCACGCCGCCGAAATTCAGCCAGCACACATCGGAGGTGCTGGGCGAGTTCGGCTACTCGACGGGCGAGATCGAGGCGCTGGTCGCCAAGGGCGCGGTCTGCGGCTCCGAACGCAAGCGCTGAGGCTCTCGTGTCGCGGACGCGGTGCAGCGTGCAACGCTGCTCCGCAGCGCCGGGACCTACCGCCGATATGTAATCTGAATGGCGCTCGCTGGGCCCCGGCTCTGCGGCGCATCACTTCGTGCTGCGCCGCGTCCGGGGCACGCCGTCACCGCATGCCTTCGCCTATTTTCCGGCTTCCCCAGCCGTGAGCTTTCCCACTAGCATCCTTTCGCTTATAGGGTCATTTGCACGTCATCCGGCGCTGCTATCGCGCGAAACGAAGGTGACGACCCCAACCTGGAGGAATTACATGGCATTTCGACAATTTGGCCCAGCCGCGGCAGTTACTGTCGCGCTGGCGTTCGCAACACCTGCCCACGCTGTGACGGAGATCCAGTGGTGGCACGCCATGACCGGCGGCAACAACGACATCGTCAACAAGCTTGCCGAGGAATTCAACGCCAGCCAGTCCGACTACAAGGTCGTGCCGTCCTACAAGGGCAGCTATCCCGACACCATGAACGCCGGCATCGCCGCCTTCCGCGCCGGCAACGCGCCGCACATCATGCAGGTGTTCGAGGTCGGCACCGCGACCATGATGAGCGCCACCGGCGCCATCAAACCGGTCTACCAGCTGATGAAGGATGCCGGCGAGCCGTTCGACCCCAAGGCGTATCTGCCGACCATCACCGGCTACTACTCGACCTCGAAGGGCGAGATGCTGTCGTTCCCCTTCAACTCGTCCTCCATGGTGATGTGGATCAACAAGGACGAATTGAAGAAGGCCGGCGTCACCGAAATCCCGAAGACCTGGCCGGAAGTGTTCGACGCTGCCAAGAAGCTGAAGGCGGCGGGGCATGCGACCTGCGGCTTCTCCAACGCCTGGGCAAGCTGGGCGCATATCGAGCAGTTTTCAGCCTGGCACAACGTGCCAATCGGCACCAAGGCCAACGGCCTCGACGGCTTTGATACCGAGCTGAAGTTCAACTCGCCGCTGCACGTAAGACATCTGCAGAACCTGGTCGATCTGCAGAAGGACAAGACCTACGACTATGGCGGGCGCACCAGCACCAACGAAGCCCGCTTCGGCTCCGGCGAATGCGCGATCTTCCTGACCTCATCGGGCTATTACGCCACCGCCAAGGGCACGGCCAAGTTCGACTTCACCTCGGCGCCGATGCCCTACTACCCTGATGTGCCCGGCGCCCCGCAGAACTCAATCATCGGCGGCGCGTCGCTCTGGGTGATGGGCGGCAAGAAGCCGGAAGAATACAAGGGTGTCGCAAAGTTCTTCACCTTCCTGTCGGATACCAACCGCCAGGCCAAGCTGCACCAGGAGTCCGGCTATCTGCCGATCACCAAGGCGGCCTACGAGAAGTCGATCAAGGACGGCTTCTACGAGAAGAACCCGACCTTGCAGACTCCCTTGAAGGAACTCACCAACAAGGAGCCTACCGAGAATTCGCGCGGCCTCCGCTTCGGCAACATGGTGCAGATGCGCGACCTCTGGTCTGAGGAGATCGAGGCGGCGCTGGCCGGCAAGAAGTCCGCGAAGGAAGCCCTCGATGCCGCCGTCGCCCGCGGCAATGCGATGTTGCGCGCCTTCGAGAAGACTGCAAAGTAAGACGGCCGAGGGGGCGTCATTGCGAGCGAAGCGAAGCAATCCATAGTACCGCATAACGGACTAATGGATTGCTTCGTCGCTTACGCTCCTCGCAATGACGAAAGTGCTGAATGGAAAAGTCCACTGTCTTCAACAACCGACTGCTGCCTTATCTACTGCTGCTGCCGCAGCTCGTCATCACGGTTGTCTTCTTCTATTGGCCGGCAAGCCAGGCGATCTGGCAGTCCTTCCTGCGCGAGGACGCGTTCGGTCTCGTCTCCGAATATGTCGGGCTGGAAAATTATCAGGCGCTGTTCGCTCAGCCGGAATATTACCGCTCGATGCTGACGACGGTGGTCTTCTCGACGCTGGTTGCGGCGCTGTCGCTCTCGATCGCGCTGTTGTTCGCAACCCAGGCCGACAAGAACCTGAAGGCCGCGCCCGCTTACAAGACGCTGATGATCTGGCCCTATGCGGTGGCGCCCGCGGTGGCCGGCGTGCTCTGGTTCTTCATGTTCCAGCCTTCGCTCGGCATGCTGGCGCGTCCGCTGCGCGGCATGGGTCTCGACTGGAATCCGCTGCTTAACGAGAACCACGCCATGATGCTGGTGGTGATGGCATCCGTCTGGAAGCAGATTTCCTACAATTTCCTGTTCTTTCTCGCCGGCTTGCAATCGATCCCGAGGAGCGTGATCGAGGCCGGCGCCATCGACGGCGCCGGGCCGATGCGCCGCTTCTGGACCATCATCTTTCCGCTGCTATCGCCGACGACGTTCTTCCTGCTGGTGGTCAACGTCGTCTACGTCTTCTTCGACACGTTTGGCATTATCGACGCCGTTACCGGCGGCGGACCCGCCGGCGCCACCACCACCATGGTCTACAAGGTCTATGCCGACGGCCGTCTCGGCGGCGATCTCGGCGGCTCGGCTGCGCAGTCGGTAGTGCTGATGGTTATCGTGATCGCGCTGACCGCGATCCAGTTCCGCTATGTCGAACGCAAGGTGCAGTACTGATGGTCGAGCACCGCCCGCTCACCGATTTCATTGCCTACGCCATCCTGACGCTTGGCGTGTTCATTGTCGCTTTCCCGGTTTATCTTGCGCTGATCGCCTCGACGCATGACGCGGCGACCGTGGTCGGCGGCCATATGCCGGCGACACCCGGCAGCCGCACGCTGGAGAATTATTATCGCGCCATCTTCGTCGGCGGCACGCGCACCAGCCGCGAGCCTGTGGCCAACATGCTGATCAACTCCTTCGTCTCGGCGATAGGCATTGCAGTGGGCAAGATCTTCATCTCGATCCTGTCGGCCTATGCGGTGGTCTATTTCCGCTTTCCCTTCCGCAAGACCGCGTTCTGGATCATCTTCATCACGCTGATGCTGCCGGTCGAAGTGCGCATCTATCCGACCTACAAGGTCGTTGCCGACCTGCGCATGCTCGACACCTATGCCGGGCTTATCCTGCCGCTGATTGCATCCGCCACCGGTACGCTCCTTTTCCGCCAATTCTTCATGACGGTGCCGGATGAACTGCTGGAAGCCTCGCGCATAGACGGCGCCGGACCTTTCCGCTTTTTTTGGGATACGCTCTTGCCACTGTCGGTGACGACCATGGCGGCGCTATTCGTGATCCAGTTCATCTATGGCTGGAATCAATATCTCTGGCCGCTTTTGATCACGACACAGGATTCGATGCAGACCATCGTGATTGGCATCAAGAAGATGCTAGTGACGACAGACGAGCTCGCCGAATGGCAGCTCGCGATGGCGACCGCGGTCCTCGCCATGCTGCCGCCGGTCGCCGTCGTCATATTCATGCAGCGGCTGTTCGTGCGCGGCCTGGTCCAGACGGAAAAGTGAGTATGGCGAATAGCCAATGGCGAGTGGCGAATAGAGTGTTTGCGCCTTCTCGCTCGCGTGCGCTTCCCTATTCGCTACTACTCCCCATTCGCCGTTCGCTGGGAAAACTCCATGGCTAATGTAACCCTCCGCAACGTTCGCAAAACGTATCTTGGCGGCTTCGAGGCCATCAAGGGCATCGACTTTGAGGTCAGCGACGGCCAGTTCTGCGTGCTGGTCGGCCCGTCCGGCTGCGGCAAGTCCACCCTGCTGCGCATGGTCGCGGGGCTGGAGACCATCACCGGCGGCGAGATCGATATCGGCGGGCGCGTCGTCAACCAGATCGAGCCGGCCGAGCGCGACATTGCGATGGTGTTCCAGAATTACGCGCTCTACCCGCACATGAGCGTCTACAACAACATGGCCTACGGTCTGCGCAATCGCCGCATGGCCGAGGGCGAGATCAAGACGCGCGTCGAGGAAGCCGCGCGCATTCTCGAGCTCGGCGCAATGCTCGACCGCAAGCCGCGGCAATTGTCGGGCGGCCAGCGCCAGCGCGTGGCGATGGGCCGCGCCATCGTGCGGCAGCCAAAAGTCTTTCTGTTCGACGAACCACTGTCGAACCTAGACGCCAAGCTGCGCATCGCCATGCGCGTCGAAATCCGCAAATTGCAGCGCCGGCTGTCCACGACATCGATCTACGTCACTCATGACCAGCTCGAGGCGATGACGCTCGCCGACATTCTCGTCGTGATGAACGGCGGCCAGGTTGAGCAGATCGGCAACCCGCTGGAAATTTACCAGAAGCCCGCCACCACCTTCGTCGCCTCCTTCATTGGCGCTCCGCCGATGAATCTGATGCCGCTGCGCTCCGAATTGAAATCGCAACTGGCCGACGATGCCCGCGCCGCCGAAGCCGGCATCATCGGCATCCGGCCTGAGGATTTTGTCATCTCGAACCAAACGGTGTCCGGCGGCGTGGCGCTCGGCCTCACCGTGGAAGCGATCGAGCGCGTTGGCGCCGAGACCTTCGTCTACGGGACGCGGCAGCAGGAGATGCAGGGGGTCGCCGCCACCCCGGGCGAACTGCCGCCGGGGGAAATCATCGTGCGCATTCCCGGCGCTGTCGGCCCCGCCATCGGCGAGCGAATCAGGGCCGTCGCCGCGCCCGACAAGCTGCATCTGTTTACCGCCGATGGAAAGAAGCGCATCGAAGCATAGCCGTGTCATTCTGGGGCGATGCGGAGCATCGAACCCGGAATCTCGAGATTCCGGGTTCGCTTCGCGCCCCGGAATGACAGGCGATAAACCACTGCCGCAGCGATTTACACAGGTTTCAGAGGTGCTTGAACCCTCCCCAAATCACCCCCATATTCTCCCCTGACCGGACGGCAAGTCGGCCGGCCGGTTGAATGGGGCGCCGCAAGGGCCCCTCAAAGTCGCTTCGAGAGGACTTTGTGATGTCTCGTGTTCCTTCGTTATCAAGTCCGTTCCTGCTTGGGTTCGACGAAATCGAGCGTGCGCTCGATCGCGTCGTCAAAGGCGCCGACGGCTATCCTCCCTACAACATCGAGCGGTGTGACCGCGCCAACGGCCAACCCGAACGGTTGCGCATCACGCTGGCGGTGGCGGGTTTTACCCGTGACCAACTCGATGTGACCATTGAGGAAAACCAGCTCGTGATCCGGGGCCGCCAGCAGGACGACAAGGCCCGGCAATACATCCATCGCGGCATCGCCGCCCGCCACTTCCAGCGCACCTTCGTGCTGGCGGAGGGGATGCAGGTGCTGGGCGCGGATTTGAAAAACGGGCTGTTGTCGATCGACCTTGCCAGGCCGGAACCTGAAAGGGTCGTTAAGACAATCGCTATCAATGAGCACGAATAATAGTGGAACAAGGAGCGGACTCGACCGCTTAGTCTCCAGAGGAGTCGAGACCATGAGTGACGTGAGTGTGACCTTCGAACCCGAAAAAGTTTCCGTTGAGGCACTGGCCCATCTTGGTGAAGGCCACATCGCCTACGTGAAACAAGTCCGTTCCGAGGACGTGCCGGGACTGTTTCCGCAGGCGCCGAAAATCGCGCCGGGGCTGAAACTGTTCGCGCTGCATGCCGCCGACGGCACCCCGATCATGCTGACCGATAGCCGCGAAGCGGCGATCGCCAACGCATGGAGCAACGAGCTTCAGGCCGTCAGCGTGCACTGACGCAGCGCTTGCTGCTGTCACTGACGAAGCTTCGCCGGCATCGGCTGATCTGATGCCGAGGTGCGAGAAGAGGGTTTCGGATACGCGGGCATTGCCCGCGTATCTTCGTTAATGCAAATCCAATCCGCCTAAGCAGCGCGCACGGTCGAGAGGAATTTCTCCACCTCGCCTTTGAGATGATTGCTCTGTCCCAATAGCGAGCGCGCCAGACCGTGCACGTGCGTCGATGCCGCGCCGGTGTCGGTCGCGCCGCGGTTGACGTCGGTGATGCTGCCCGCGACCTGCGTGGCGCCCTGCGCCGCCTGCTGCACGTTCCGCGAAATCTCCTGAGTTGTGGCGCCCTGCTCTTCCACGGCCGCCGCGATTGCCTGCGAGATTTCCGCGATGCGGCCGATCGTGCCGCCGATTTCCTGGATCGCCGACACCGACTGATTGGTCGCCGATTGCATCTGGCCGATCTGCTCACTGATCTCCTCGGTCGCTTTCGCGGTCTGCGCGGCGAGCGCTTTGACCTCGGAGGCGACGACCGCAAATCCGCGTCCCGCCTCGCCGGCGCGCGCCGCTTCGATCGTGGCGTTCAGCGCCAGCAAATTGGTCTGCTCGGCGACCGCGCTGATCATCTTGACGACTTCGCCGATCCGGCTGGCGGACTGCGCGAGATCGGCGATTCGCGCATTGGTCTGCTCGACCTGGCTCACCGCCTCGCGCGATATCTTGTGCGAATCCTGGACCTGCCGGCTGATCTCAGACACCGACGAGGCCATCTCTTCCGCGGCCGCCGCAGCGGACTGCGCGTTGGCCGAGGATTGCTCCGATGCGGAGGCAACGGTTGCCGAGAGCATCTGGGTCACTTCGGCGGTCTTGGTCAGCTTCCCGGCCGATGATTCGAGTTCGGATGAGGCGGTCGACACGGTCTGAATGATCTTTCCAATCGCGGCATCGAACCCGTCGGCCATCTGCTGCATCGCGGCCTTGCGGTCGCCTTCCGCTTTCAGCTTAAGGCTGGCCTGCTCCGACTCCATCGATTGCACGCGCAGCGCATTGTCCTTGAACACCTGAACCGCGCGCGCCATAGCGCCGACTTCATCGCCGCGGCTGAGGGCCGGGACCGAGACAGAGAGATCGCCGCCGGCAAGGCCCTTCATCACGTCGGTCATTTCGGCGATGGGGCGTATGACACCGAATGCCACGCCGAAAATGCCGGCGCCGATGACCAGAAACACCGCGGCCGAAACGCCCCACAGCACCCATGTGAACATGCTGACGCGGCCCGTTGCCGCGACTTCCGTCGCCGCGTTCCGGTCGTTGGTCTGCTTGACAATGTCGTCGATGATGGCGCGGTGCGCGGTATAGCGTGCGGTGATCTCGGTATAGGATTTCGCCGCAGCCGCGCTGTCACCCTTGGCGAGCGCAGGCAACAGGCCGCCCTGGATCGCGGTCCAGAAGCGGCGCACCTCGCTATCGGACTTCTCGACCAGCTTCGTCTTCAGCACCGGATCGAGATCGGATTTGGTCCAGAAATCGTGCCGCTCGTCATATTCCTTCTTGAGCTGTGCAATCCGGTCGCGATGCGACGAAAGCTGCGCCGGATCGTGCAGCACGAGGGTGGCCTCGAGATAGGCCTCGATGACATATTCGGGCGGAGGCAGGATGTCGGCAATGAGGTCGTTGCCGAGCTTGATCTGGTTATAGAGCGGGCCGCCGACCTTGAGCTGCGACAGCCCGTAAACACTGGTGGCAATCACGGCACCGAGGCCCAATGCAGTGACCAATCCAAAAATCAATATCGCGCGCGAAATCGTCAGCCGCAGCGTCATGGCAATGTTCTCCGGGCAGAGGAAAAATCCCAGCGAACCAAATAACGGCCATTTAGCTTAAAATTGCGTTTAGCCGCTCTACCACTGGGCGAGAAATGGCCGTTCCTCGCGAGGAACTAGGCGGCGCTGGCCGGCGGCAGCGCCAGCACCGAATAGATCGCCTGGGCGTCGCGGGAGGCGCGGAGCTTCTTGGCGACATCCTGGTCGCGCAACAGGCGCGCGATCCGCGCCAGTGCCTTCAGATGGTCGGCGCCGGCGCCTTCGGGGGCCAGCAGCAGGAAGATCAGATCGACCGGCTGGCCGTCCATCGCCTCGAAATCGATCGGGCGTTCCAGCCGGGCGAACAGCCCGAACAGCTTTTCCAGCTTCGGCAGTTTGCCATGCGGAATGGCGACGCCATAGCCCACGGCGGTGGTGCCCAGTTTCTCCCGCTGCAACAGCACCTCGAATACCGAGCGTTCGTTCTGGCCGGTCAGGGCGGAGGCGCGCGCCGCCAGCTCCTGCAGCGCCTGCTTCTTGCTGATGACCTTCAAAGCGGGGAGAATCGCCTCGGGTGCGACCAGATCGGTAATCGTCATGGGGCGTTCCGAGGTGAATTAAACCGTGAGGTTGCGAGATAGGTTCTAGAACCGGGGCGTCAAGAAGATGAGACGGGAGGCGGGGTTAAGCCCGGGTCCCGATTTGCACGGCTTCTACTCCAACGCACGCGCGGTGCCAACTCCCGAAGAGCCAGTTCCTGCACCCTATGCTTAAGGAGCGGCGGACCATAGGGAGGGCCAATGGGGGCGTCAATGCCATTGGGCATAGATCTCAGGGGGTAACCGAGGGAGGATCGATCCAGCCGACATTGCCGTCCGCCCGGCGGTAAATGATGTTCACCCGGCCGCTGGACCCGTGCTGAAACACGATGCAGGCGGCCCCGGTCAGATCGAGTTCCATGACCGCCTCGCTGACCGAAAGCCGCTTCAGCGACGTGGTCGCCTCCGCGATGATGACAGGGCTATAAGACGAGACCTCCTCGTCACCTCCCGCCGGGGCCTCGATCACATAGCTCGGCGCGTCGAGCACCGGAGCATCGATCTCGGCCAGCGCCGCGGAGGCCGCATAGGCCTTGCGGGCCGAGCGATCCTTCAGCCGGCTCTTGTAGCGCCGCAAGCGCTTCTCGATCATCAATAGCGCCTGGTCGGCGCTGGCATAGGCGTCGGGAGCGTTGGAATCGGCCTCCAGCGTAATTCCGGAGTCCAGATGCAGCGCGCAATCGGTGCGGAAGCCGAAGCCGTCCTTGCTCAGCGTGATGTGACCGGAATAATTGCCATCGAAATATTTTCTCAAGACCTCATCGGTGCGCTCGCTGACCCGCGAACGAAGCGCCTCACCGACACTGATGCTCTTCCCGGAGATTCGAAGGGTCATTGGATGCCTCGCTTGATGCCTCGACTACTCTGGTGGTGCCGGAGCAAGGCCCATTCGGAATGCCGGTGTCGCTTTCCGGGCCGCGCTCTGTCGGGGACCTGACACTATCGCGATCTGACGCGAACGCAATCAGGCGGGCGCCGTATCGCGGGACCGGTCGGAGGAAGTGGCGGGAGCGGAAAGGGCGTTACCGAGCATGCTCTGTTTATCGCGGCGGCGCTGGACCGAGGAAGGAATGCGCATGGCTTCGCGGTACTTCGCGACCGTGCGGCGGGCAATATCAATGCCCGATTCGCGCAATCGTTCCACGATGGTATCGTCGGAGAGGATTGCACTCGGCGCTTCCGCATCGATCAATTGCTTGATGTGGTGGCGGACCGCTTCCGCCGAATGCGCCTCGCCGCCGTCGGCCGAAGCAATCGATGCGGTAAAGAAATATTTCAGCTCGAAACTGCCGCGATTGGTCGCCATGTATTTGTTTGCGGTGACCCGCGACACCGTGGATTCGTGCATCTGGATCGCGTCCGCCACCGCCTTCAAATTCAGGGGTCGCAGATGCGCGACGCCATGGGTGAAGAATCCGTCCTGCTGGCGGACGATTTCGGTGGCGACCTTCAGGATGGTGCGGGCGCGCTGATCGAGTGCGCGCACCAGCCAGGTCGCGTTCTGCAGGCAGTCGCTGAAATAGGATTTGTCGCCGTCCTTGCGGATCGTCTTCGACAGCTCGGTGTAATAGACCTGATTGACCAGCACGCGCGGCAAGGTGTCGCTGTTGAGTTCGACATGCCATCCGCCGTCCGGGCCGGGCCGTACATAGACGTCAGGTACCATGGTCTGCGTACGCGCCGAGCCGAACTTGAGGCCGGGCTTCGGGTCGAGACGCCGGATCTCGCCGATCATGTCGGTGATGTCTTCGTCGTCCACGCTACACAGCTTGCGTAAAGACGCAATGTCGCGCCGCGCCAGCAGATCGAGATTTTCCACCAGCGCCTGCATGGCGGGGTCGTAGCGGTTCAGTTCGCGGAGCTGGATCGCGAGGCATTCGCTCAGGTTCCGCGCGCAGATGCCGGGCGGATCGAACGTCTGCAGCACCGCGAGCACGGCATCGACGTCTGCCTGCGAGGCGCCCAGGCGCTCGGCAGCCTGTCCCAGATCCGGCGGCAGATAGCCGGCATCGTCGACCAGATCGATCAGGTACTGCCCGATCATGCGCTGCGCCGGCGCGCTGAGGGCGACCGCGAGCTGTTCGGCGAGGTGGCTGGATAGCGTCACCTCGGCGGCGACGAAGGCTTCCAGATTATATTCGTCGTCATTGGAGGCGCCCCCGCCCCACTCGGTGTAGGCGGTCGGCGCCGCGTCCTGTGCGGCGCGCGCGGCGGCTTCGGCGGGCTCTTCGGAAAAGACATTGTCGAGCGGGGTGTCGAGCGTCTGCTCGATCTCGGTCCGGCTACCGAGGTCGCGGTTCAGCCAGTCCTCCTGGCCGGGCTCGAAGGTCTCGCTCCCGGGGCCGGTGCTCATATCGAAGGCATCGCCGCCGCCATCCTCGCCATAGCTGCCGGAATCGGAGAATTCGGCGCGCTCGGATACCGGTTCGCCTGCAACCGGGGGTTCGGGGCCGTCGCTGGCCCGCTCCAACAGCGGATTGCGCTCTAATTCCTCCTCGACGAAGGCCGACAGGTCGAGATTCGACAATTGCAGCAGCTTGATCGCCTGCATCAATTGCGGCGTCATCACCAGCGACTGCGACTGCCGGAACTCTAATCTCTGCGTCAGCGCCATGAGGCCAAGAACCGATCCACTAAAAGTTGGTCCGATTCTTGCTTATATTAGTCCAAAGCCCTTGTACACGGCTTGACGTATGCAAAAATTGGGCTATAGCGCGATCCGCAAAACTGGGAGCCGGTTTTGCGTCCGGGCGCGCCATAAATTCTTAAATGAGCGCAAGATCTTATCGCCAAACCGCCCGCACTTTGGGCGCCTCGCGCGCTACAATCGGAATTCCTCGCCAAGGTAAAGACGGCGTACATCCGGATCGTTGACGATCTCTTCCGGACTGCCCTCAGTCAGGATCTGCCCGGCATAGACGATGTAGGCGCGGTCGGTGAGGCCGAGCGTTTCCCGCACATTGTGGTCGGTGATCAGGACGCCGATACCGCGATTGGTGAGATGGCGGACCAGGTCCTGAATGTCGCCAACCGCGATCGGATCGATGCCGGCAAAGGGCTCGTCGAGCAGCATGTAGTTCGGACGCGTCGCCAGCGCGCGCGCAATTTCGACGCGGCGGCGCTCGCCGCCGGAGAGCGCGATCGAAGGCGATTTGCGCAAGCGCGTGATGTTGAATTCATCGAGCAGCGAATTGAGCTCGGCTTCGCGCTTCTTGCGGTTGGGCTCGACGACCTCAAGCACGGCGCGAATGTTCTGCTCGACAGTGAGGCCACGAAAGATCGAGGCTTCCTGCGGCAGATAACCGATACCGAGCCGCGCGCGCTGATACATCGGCAGTTTCGTCACGTCGTGACCGTCGAGTTCGATGGCGCCGCGATCCGCCTTGATCAGCCCGGTGATCATGTAGAACACGGTGGTCTTGCCGGCGCCGTTCGGACCGAGCAGGCCGACCGCCTCGCCGCGGCGAACATAGATGCTGACGCCGCGCACCACTTGCCGCGTGCCAAAACTTTTTTCCACGCTGTGCACAGCGAGAAAGCCGGGCCGCTTGATCAGGCGCGGCGCTTCGCCGCCATTGGACTTGGCGCGAGGCGCCTGGGCCCGTGAACGCGCTCTGTCCTGGCGCGGCGGTTCGACGTGGGGCTCGGGCTGCGGCAATTCCAGCCCGGGCAGCGAAGCCGAACGCGCCATTGGCGGCGCATCGCGCACCGGGCTCGCCAGCATGTCGCCGAAGGAATCGCCGAGCGCGGTGATGTCCTCGCGCGAACGCGCAAAGCCCACAGGGCCGCGTTTCGCGGGGCGTCGACGGAACATGCCGAGTAAATCCACCATCCCGCTTCGCTTAAGCCTTTCACGGTGATTTCCGCGATGCGCCCGCCGGCGAATCGCTTCGCTGGCGAACCATGAATGAATGGATGTCCCCTGCCCAGCGAAACACCCGCCGTGCGACCTGCCCAGTAGATACAGGCTAGCGCTACCGGCTTCAACCGTGACCGCCCCAAATAATCTTTAAGGCGCTGATCTGGCTTATTTTTTTCCGGGGATTAGCGAGGGTATCTGGACCGGAGCGGGCTTCGCCCCGCCCGATCCCGACCCGCAATTCTCTCCCTGGATGAACATGCCCTGCACCTTGCCGCTGTCGGATTCGACACGGGACACGCCGGTCGTCATGTCGACCTTGAGGCGATCGCCCTTGAGCACGTTCTTGCACTGGGTCAGCACGACCCCGCCCACCATGGTGATGAGGTTGGCCCGCGTGTCGAAAATCGCGGTCTCGCCGGTCACGACCTGGTCCTTTTGCGTGACAACGACGGAGCCCTTGGCTTCCAGCCGTCGGATCGACGAGCTGCCGCCGGGCCCGGGGGTCGCGGACTGCATCGATCCGGATTTCGATCCCTTGGGTGCGGCGGGCGGCGCGTCCGATGCCGGACCGGAGTCGTAAAACACCACCAGCGACTTCGAGGTCATGGTGGTGTCGCCCTGCACGACCTTCACGTTTCCGGCGAAGGTCGCTTCCTTCTTCTTGTCGCGCATTTCGAGCGACGCCGCCTCGATTTGAATCGGCTGATCGCGGTTTTGCGAAAAGCCCTGCATCGCATTCGGCACGCCCGACATGGCGCCTTGCGCGAAGGCACCATCGGAGGCGGCGCTCAACGCGAGGACAAGCGCTGCGGCCGCAAACCTGCGCGAGAACAACTGCATCATAGCGATCATTTCGTGTTGGCGGACTTGCCGCTGATGGACCGCGTCTTCGGCGCTGGCTGCGGCTCAGGCTCAGGAGCAGGCGCCGGAGGGCTTTCCATGACCAGGTTCATCACGACATTGCCTTCGAAGCGCACGATCTCGCCGCTGTTGATGATCCTGAGCCGGTCGGCGGTGAGTGTACCGTTCAGCAATTTGACGTCGACATGCTCGTCCGACGTCACTGTTCCCTTGTTGATGTCGACATAGGCCTGCGACAGTTTCGCCTCATAGCCGGTGGAGGATTGCAGGAAGATATCCTTGCGCAGGTCGAGCATCTGCTGCTTGCTGTCGAAAAACCCCGTGCGGGCATCCATTGTCACGGTGCTCTTGTCCTCCATCACGACCTTGGCCCGCAGCGTCTGCAGTTCGACGTGATCGGGATTGGTCAGATCCTGGATCGCCGCCTTGGCCCACAAATCGTATGGGCGCTGGTCGGTGGAGAAGCCGGCAAGGTGCGGCGTTTCCATGGTGATCTTGGTGCCTGACACTACGAGATTGCCGATGTCGACCGGCAGCTTTGAGAGCCCTGTGATGCGGAACGGGTTGAAGATCGAGATCGCGACGATACCGGCCATGGCCAGCAGCACCGCCGCCGGGACCGCGACCCGCAGCACCCGCACCATCCGGCTGTGACGGGCGGCCGCAGCGAAGCGGGCCTCCATGCCGGTGGCAAAGGCTGGGTTCTGTATCGAGTTCACCGCGGCTCCAAAGACGCCAAAGAGAGCGTCATCCTACCCGCAATCGCGGGATTATGCAGCCCGGACACTCGCGATGAGTGTGACCGAAACGGGGCGGAAGCCGGCAACCCGGCGCTTCAATTAGTCCCGGTCACGAATGCGCGAAGATATCCTCGGCCTCCCAGCCGCCAAGATCGAGCTTGGCCCGGGTCGGCAGGAATTCGAAACAGGCCTGCGCCATCGCCATCCGCCCCTCGCGCGCCAGCATGGCATCGAGCCGCTCGCGAAGACCATGCAGATGCAGCACGTCGGAGGCGGCATAGGCGAGCTGCGCCTCGCTCAGACTCTCTGATCCCCAGTCGCTCGACTGCTGCTGCTTCGACAGATCGATGTTGAGCACCTCGCGCACCAGGTCCTTCAGGCCGTGGCGGTCGGTATAGGTGCGACTCAGCCGCGAGGCGATCTTGGTGCAATAGACCGGCTGCGGCATCACGCCGAACGTGTTGTAGAGCACGGCGACATCGAAGCGGGCGAAGTGGAAGATCTTCGTGATGGCCGGATTGGCGAGCAGCGCCTTCAGGTTCGGCGCGTCGGTGTGGCCCTTCGGGATCTGGATGACATCGGCCGTGCCGTCGCCATTCGACATCTGCACTACGCAGAGCCGGTCGCGATGCGGATTGAGCCCCATGGTCTCAGTATCGATCGCCACCGAATCCTTGTAGCGGGACAGATCGGGCAGGTCGCCGCGATGCAGGCGGATGGTCATGAAGGAAAGCCTCGTGTCTCAGGTCGATTCGACCGAAACACTAGCGCCCGGAGCCGCCGGAGGCGAGCGGCCGACCATGGCTTTAGGGCGGGAATTGCGGAGTTCGCCCTGATTTTGTCCGCTAATCACGCCATCGCCCGCTTCGCACGAGGCGAAGTCTTGCCGTCCCTGCAGTTGCTGCCGGAAGGCGGGGCCCCGATCAGGCCGTCTTCTCGTCGGGTGATTTCGGCGGCTGAAGCTCCGGGCTGTTGGCCCAGCGGTCGAGATTTTCAATGACGTCCGCATGGCTCGGCCGGCGCGGCGGTGGCTGTTCGCGCTCTTCGGACAGCTTGCGTGGCAGCTTGATGTTCTCGGTCATGGCTGTACTCCATGTCCAAGATTATGCGCTCGCGCACATCCTAAATCAACCGTTAACACGCTGTTTTTACTGATGTATTTAGCTAACTTGGCGTCAGAGTCGCGTTTGAGGGAACCAGCACCAAGAACGAATGTTGAGTAAATTGCTCAACCACCTCAGTTCGGGTTGTTCCGACAATCTGGATCATTCCGATGTCCGAGATGCGCGATGAACGACTACAGGTGATGCTGTCGCCCGAGGAGCTGACGGCAATCGACGATTTCCGCTTCAAGCACCGGATGCCGACCCGGGCCGCGGCCGTGCGCGAGCTGTTGAAGCTCGGGTTGACGGTTGCGACGGCTGACGGCGGCGGGATGAAGTCCAGCAATTATGGCGTGTTCCGCCGCGGCCCGGACGGGCACACGTCCGGCCACAACGGACAATCCCGCAGCAATGTTGATCCGGACGGCGCGGGCTAGTGGCCCGTGGCGTGACGGCGCATGATGGCCGGAAAGCTTAGCGCCACGACGACACTCGGCGCATCGCCTAAGCTCTGTCGTTACGTGTTCGGGCATGGGCAATGGTGCCCAGGAAAGGACTGGACCATTGCATTCCCGAACGCCTGATTTTGCTGGGCTTTCGATGCTGCCGACAAGCGACTGTGCCGGCTTTGTATCCGGAGCAAGCGCCGACCAAGCTGGAATTATTAACCGGCTGACGACCTTAATGCTGTAGCTTTTCGGCTCTATGAGGCAAGTTGGGCAATTGCCAGAGATCGACGAATAAGCGATAAATGAAGCGCTGATGATGACCTTGGAGGGTTTGCTATGACGTCCGACACTAAGGCCAGCAAAGGACGTCCGGACGAGCGGGAACTTCTTGATGAGGTAGCTCGTCACGAAGCCGGGATCGACGCTCTGAGTCTGGTCCAGCTTTTCTCCCAAAAAGGCTACCTGCCATACGACATACAGCGGACTATGCAGCGCGCTCTGGACAAGGGCGTTCTGGTCCTCGGACCAAAACTGCGGCTGTGTGTTATCCGCGAGGCTGCCTAGCTAAGCAGCTTCTATGTGGAGCGAAGCAAACCGCGTTCAGCGGCGTCACAGTGCCATCCAGGAGGATCAGAGGAGCCGGTTCGAACGAGACCGAGACCGTATCCTGTACTCGTCAGCGTTCCGCCGACTTTCAGGCGTTACTCAGATCGTACGCGCCGGTGAGTCCGACGTCTTCCACACGCGCCAGCAGCATACGATCAAGGTAGCCCAGGTGGGGCGCCGCCTCGCTGAAAACTGCGTCAAACAATCGCCGAAGCTCGCCACCGAACTCGGCGTTCACCCCGAAGTGGTCGAGGCCGCGTGCTTGGCGCACGACTTAGGTCATCCTCCATTCGGTCACGTGGGGGAACATGTCCTGCATGAGCTTGTCGAACGCTATGACAACGACGGATTTGAAGGGAACGCGCAATCCTTTCGCATTCTCACGAAGCTGGCTGTTCGGTTTGACGAATGTCCAGGTCTTGATCTGACGAGAGCAACACTCGCAGCCTGCCTCAAATACCCTTGGCTTCGGGATTCCCGGGTTGCAGGACGCGCGAAGAAATGGGGAGCGTACAAGACCGAGGCTGACGACTTTGGTTTTGCTCGCGAGTTTTTCTCCAACGACGCCAAGACTGCCGAGGCCGATTTGATGGATTGGGCGGACGACATAGCATATTCCGTTCACGATCTCGAGGATTTCCACCGCTGTGGCGTATTGCCATGGCACCGGATTTTGAATGGCGATCAGAGCGAGCAGATCGTTTCTCGCGCCGTTGCGAATTGGTACAACGCACCATTGAATGCCGAAGGGCGGCTCCGCGAAGCTCTTCGCGACTTGCATTCGTTTTTGGCTGGGTCCTTCGCGGAATTGATTAATGAGCCCTACGAAGGAGTTCGCCACCAAAGGCAACAGCTCCGCACCATGACCTCAAAGCTGATTGGCCGGTACATTCGAGCTGCCCGTTTGCATGAACCTGACGCTTCTGGGAAAACAGTGGCTATTGATAGCGGGGAGGCCGACGAAGTTCTCATCCTAAAACAAATCACACGCGACTACGTCATTAACAACCCATCGCTCGCGGCCCAACAGAAAGGTCAAGAACGGGTCCTGCGGACGCTCTTCGACTATCTTTTCGAAGATTCGAAAAAGGGCATTCCGAAATATCTTCCAATGCGCTTGCGCTACCTTTGGCTGGACGGTGCCGAGAGTCCCGCTCGCTTCGTTGCAGACTGTATCGCGAGCCTGACCGAAGCCGAAGCCCTAGGCCTACACGGACGTCTGCATGGATATGCAAGTGGCTCGGTGTTGGATCCAATCGTTCGTTAAACCCAGCCAATATCTTGCACAGTAATTCAAGCAGTCTTCGCTGCCTCTATTGCCGAGATAGAGCGGTCGAATCCATAGCGCATCGAAGCCGCCAAAAGAGCTGAACAAGTGTCTTTGGTTAGGACGGGACCACGGGGTCATCTTCAAAGAAATCCGCCTGCCTCGGATCGCGCGCTTGGGTCTGGCCATCGGATGGCCGCGCTTTTGCACTAGTGGACAGTTCTGCAATTGCCATGAAATAGCCCTCCGCAAAGACGGTCAGCATCTCCAGCTTTGTTGACTCACTGACACGAGGAATATCACGCGCGTCAATGATACGAAGTTGGCGCGGCGGTTTCGACCGGCCCGCCTTCTTCACCTTCGGCACGCTGAAATCCAGAATTTGGAAATCTGCCGCAGCCAGATCAGGGTCGTCTGCCAGCAATTCGTCTACCAGCGTTACGAAGAGCGACAGTCGCGCGTCGGCCAATGGATTGGATCGCCAGAAACTAAACCACGGAAAGGTCAGCTTACCGCCCGTCCCGTACAACAGCGGGGGATCAAAGGGCACCATCAACCCACGGCCGATCGAATAGTAACGCCGGTCGATAGCCTGCACGAAGTCGGGGGCCACACTGGCAAAGTGGTCCCGGATGAGCGGAAGAACGCCTAGCAGATTTTCACGCACGTTGGCCCGCTTAATGCCGCGGCGAATACCTTCCACGATTTCATCATAGGGCTGATTGAAGACCAGCATGTCCCGAACCGCGGCAAACAATGGATTGTAGTTAAAGATCGGAGGGTTTTCGACTAGCGAGACGAGCTTCCGGCAAGTTCGCTCGGGCGTGTTGCGCCAATTGCGAGCCAGATGCTGTACTGATGGCACTTTGAGTTTCGACACGCCGGCCTCGCTTCATTGCAACATGAATGGTGGTACGCGCTTGGAATAGAAACTTACTATTTGCTCATCTTCGATCTTCATGCCGGGGTTTATCGCCCCTGGGTGATTCCACACAGTGTACCACGGACCCCCTGCAGCATGTGTAAGTTCAACTAGATCCCCCGGCCGAAGACGGGAATAGAATGCTACTATTTTTGTGAGCATATCTGCTGTGGCACCATCAAAATTGTATTGCACAACTTCGCTGCGACCAGTCAGAGGATCGATTCGCGTTGCGCGCCCACGGATGGGAGACCGATCAAAGCTCTTAAATTCGCGATACAGATACGGAAGAACAGGTCCGTATTCCCAAGCCTCAAATCGCTGGCCGACGAGTGGCGATTTCAGCTCAATCAATGACCACACGTGACAGAAGTATACGATCTTCTGCAGCGACAGGTTCGAGACCTCCACTCCGCGCTCGGCACACTTGTCGAGCACGAAATTTGCTACCGCTCGGCCATCGTAAGGCATCCAAACCTTCCCGCCGTTCCTATTTCGTTCTATTCTACCTAGATGGATCCGACAAGGCGGCTCAATTCGCCCCGACAAGTAAGCCTTGCCCGAAACTTGAGAAAATTTCGCCTGCCGCGCGCCGGCTGCGCCGCCTTGCGCACCACGCCGACATCTCGATTGGTTGGGCAAGGGCAATGGTGCCCAGGAAAGGACTCGAACCTTCACGGCCGTGAAGCCACTGGCACCTGAAGCCAGCGCGTCTACCAATTCCGCCACCTGGGCCCGGGCGGGTTAGTAAGGAACGGTCACGCGCTTGTCAAATCGCTTCAATGCCAACCAAATACGCTGTACAGCGGTGGCGTGTTGGCGTATCGCGAATCCGCTAAATCCCACCGATATCTTCGAATTTGACCGGCAGGAATTGACCCCGATGGCATTGCACGCGGCATCGAATCTGGAAACGCTCATCACGGTGTTTGGCGGATCGGGCTTTCTGGGGCGAAACGTGGTCCGGGCGCTGGCCAAGCGCGGCTATCGGATTCGGGTGGCGGTGCGGCGGCCCGAACTGGCGGGGCACCTGCAACCGCTCGGCCGCGTTGGCCAGATCCACCCCGTGCAGGCCAATCTGCGCTACCCGGCCTCGGTCGAGGCGGTGATGCGCGGTTCCGAAACCGTGGTCAACCTGGTCGGAACCCTGGCCGAGAGCGGCGCGCAGACGTTCGACGCGGTGCAGACCAAAGGCGCCGAAACCATCGCCAAAGCCGCCGCCGCCATCGGCGCGCAGATGGTGCATGTATCGGCGATCGGCGCCGACGAGAATTCGCCGTCGGCCTACTTCCGCTCCAAGGCGGCTGGCGAGAAGGCCGTGCTGGCGGCAGCGCCATCGGCCACGATCCTGCGGCCGTCGCTGCTGTTCGGGCCCGAGGATCAATTCACCAACCGCTTTGCCGCACTCGCCCGGATATCGCCCTTCCTGCCGCTGATCGGCGGCGTGACGCGGGTGCAGCCGGCCTATGTCGCCGACGTCGCCACCGCGGTCGCCGACGCCGTCGATGACAAGACCAAGCCGGGCGCGACGTATGAGCTCGGCGGGCCTGATGTGCTGACCATGCGCGAGATCATGGAAATCATTCTCAAGATCACCGAGCGCAAGCGCATGCTGGTGTCGCTGCCGTGGGGATTGGCGAAGCTAAAGGCGCACTTCCTGCAATTCGCGCCGGGTCCGTTCAAGCTGACGCCGGACCAGGTGGCGATGCTGCAAGTCGACAATGTCGTGTCGGACGAAGCGAAGGCAGCCGGTCTGACGCTGCAAGGCCTCGGCATTACGCCGGAAGCGATGGAAGCGATCGCCCCGCAATATCTCTGGCGCTTCCGCGCCGCCGGGCAGTTTCAGCGCAAGAACGCTTAGAGGTTTCGTAGGGTGGGCAAAGGCGCACTTGCGCCGTGCCCACCATCCAGCACCGCGCTCGTGATGGTGGGCACGCGGAGCCTGTCATCGGGTGCGCGTTCGCGCGACCCGGTGGCTTTGCCCACCCTACAAAATTGCGGGGACTACTTCCCCAGCGCCAGCGCGATCAGGCCGAGCGTGCCGATAGCGACGCGCCACCACGCAAAGAACGTGAATCCGTGACGCGTGACATAGGTGAGGAACGTCTTCACCACGATCGCCGCGGTGATGAACGAGACCACGAAGCCGATCGCGATGATGCCGATATGATCGGTCGTCATCTCGGCGCGGTTCTTGTAGAAATCATAGCCGAACGCGCCGACCATGGTCGGGATCGCGAGAAAGAACGAAAACTCCGCGGCCGATCGCTTGTCACCGCCGAGCAGCATTGCCGCCACGATGCTGGCGCCAGAGCGCGACACGCCCGGGATCATCGCCACGCATTGCGCGATGCCGATCCACAGATACATCATTAGCGGATAGCGCGTGGCGTCATGCTGTGTCGGCTTGAGATAGAGCTGATCGACCCACAACAGAATTGCGCCGCCGACGATCAAGGTGAAGCACACCACCCAGGGATTGAAGAGAAACTCCTTGATGTACTTGCCGGCAACCAGGCCGATGACCACCGCAGGCAGAAACGCCAGCAATACGCCGATCACGAAACGCTGGTCATCGGGGTTGGTGAACATGCCGAGCGCGACGCGCCACAACTTGACGAAATAGAGCATGACGATGGCGAGGATCGCGCCGAGCTGAATCAGCACGACAAAGCTCTGCCAGAATGCGCCCTCGCCAAGGCCGAAGAATCGTTGCGCGACCAGCATATGGCCGGTCGACGAAACCGGCAGGAATTCCGTGACGCCCTCGATGATGCCGAGAATCACCGCCTTCACTACATCCGACATCATGATGTGGGTCCGTTTTGGCTGGAAAATCGCGCCCTTCTCGCTTATTCATCCCGATGCCGCAATCGCAAAAAAACGCCAAAGACAGGTTGCCTCTTGCGCCGGCTTGGCTATAGCGTTTTCGAGCGAACTGAATCCCGGTTCGCGCGAACAAAACACGTCAAAACGAAGGCTAGAGCCTATGCGGTACTGATTTAAGGCAGAACCGAATAGGCTGCAGTGTCGCGATTCGCATGACGCGGCTTGGCCGCTCGGGTTCCTTGAGCGTCGCCGCGAATTGTTCAAGGATTTCATGTACACGCTCTATCATCATCCGTTCTGTCCGCATTCGCGCTTCATTCGCCTGGTGCTGGGCGAACACGGCCTCGACCTGCGCCTGGTGGAAGAGCGAGCCTGGGAGCGGCGTGAAGGGTTTCTTGTGCTCAATCCCGCAGGCACCACGCCGGTGTTGATGGCCGACGGCTTTCCGCCGATCCCCGGCGCGGGCGTCATCGCCGAATATCTCGATGAGACGCACGGCCTGGAAGCGGGCGAGCGGCGGCTGTTACCGGCCTCGATGGCCGAGCGTGTGGAGGTGCGCCGGCTGATGGCCTGGTTCAACGAAAAATTCTTCGAGGAGGCATCGAACCCGCTGGTGACCGAGCGCATCTATAAGCGTTTCATGAGCGAGGAGAATGGCGGCGGCGCGCCGGCGGCCGACGTAATCCGCGCAGCCAAGGCCAACGTGCGCTATCATCTGGCCTATATTGGCTGGCTGGCGCAAACGCGGAACTTCCTCGCCGGCGACCGGCTGACCTACGCGGATCTCGCCGCCGCGGCGCACCTTTCGGCGATCGATTATCTGGGCGATGTGCCATGGAGCGAGGACGAAGCAGCAAAGATGTGGTACGCGCGGGTGAAATCCCGCCCGTCGTTCCGCCCGCTCTTGAGCGAATGGCTGGCGGGCGTGCCGGCGTCGCGGACCTACGTGGACCTCGACTTCTGAGCCAGGGCGTCAAGCTCTCCGCCAGCGATCTGAAGTCCGCGCTCGTGCGCGAAGCCGCGACGCTCGGTTTCGATTGCATCGGCGTCACCGATCCCGGCGAGCTCGGCAATGCCGGAAAATATTTTCGCGAGTTCCTCGATGCCGGTGCGCATGGCGACATGGACTGGCTCGCCGCTCAGCCCGAGCGGCGGATGGATCCGCGCGTGCTGTGGCCGGGCGTGCGATCGATCATTATGCTCGGCTTCAATTACGGCCCCGATGATAATCCGCTCGCGCTTCTCGAAAAGCGTACACGCGGCGCAATCTCGGCCTATGCCCAGGGCGACGACTATCACGACGTGATCAAGAAGCGCCTGAAGACGCTGGCGCGATGGCTGGTCGCGGCATCGGGCGAGGAAGTAAAAGTGTTCATCGATACTGCAGCGGTGATGGAAAAGCCGCTGGCGCAGGCGGCAGGACTAGGCTGGCAAGGCAAGCACACCAATCTGGTCTCGCGCGAGTTCGGCTCATGGCTGTTTCTCGGCGCGATCTTCACCGCCGCCGAGCTGCCGCGCGACACCGCCGACACCGACCATTGCGGCTCCTGCAACGCCTGCCAGGAGATCTGCCCGACTGCGGCGTTCCCCGCGCCCTACAAGCTCGATGCAAGACGCTGCATTTCCTACCTGACGATCGAGAACAAGGGTCCGATTCCGCGTGAATTTCGCAAAAGCATCGGCAACCGCATCTATGGATGCGACGATTGCCTCGCCGTGTGCCCGTGGAACAAATTCGCGCAAAAAAGTCGAGAAACCAAACTCGCCGCGCGCGCGGAATTGCGCGCGCCGTCGCTGGGAGAGTTGGCGCGGCTCGACGACGCCGCATTTCGCGCCCTGTTTTCGAAATCGCCGGTCAAGCGCATCGGCCGCGACCGCTTTGTCCGCAACGTGCTGATCGCGATCGGCAACGCGGAGGATTCGTCGCTGGCAGCAGAGGCCGAACGCTTGCTCGATGATGCAAGCCCGCTGGTTCGCGGTGCGGCGGTATGGGCGCTGGCGCAGTTGGTGGATCGGAAGAGGTTTGATGCGCTGGCTGCCAAGGTGATCGACGCCGAGACGGATGAAGAAGTGCTCAAGGAGTGGAGACTCAGCAGCACCGCTGCCAGACCCTCATCCTCTTATGTCCCGTGTCAAGAGGCGGGACATGATGAAGGGCTGTCTCCAGGAATTGCAGGAGAGGTGTCGGTGGAATGATCGTGCAAGGG